>CALMXV010000437.1 GCA_937871155.1 uncultured Taibaiella sp.
GTGACCGTGCGGCAGGTGCAATTAAAAGCGGAGGTACTACACGCCGTGCTGCTAAGATGGTATGCCTTGACCTAGACCATCCGGAAATCATCGACTTTATCGACTGGAAAGTAGAAGAAGAAAAGAAAGTAGCCGCTTTGATTGCAGCTGGTTACTCCTCAGATTATGAAGGGGAAGCTTACCGTACGGTCTCCGGACAAAACTCTAACAACTCTGTTCGTATTCCGAATGAATTTTTCCGTCGTTTGAGCAATAGCGAAAACTGGGATATGACCGCTCGTAGCAACGGGAAAGTAATGAAATCCGTTGCGGCTAAAGAAGTATGGGAAAAAATAGCCTATGCAGCTTGGCGCTGTGCAGACCCAGGTACCCAATATGATACCACCATCAATGAATGGCATACCTGCCCTGAAGGGGGACGTATCAATGCTTCCAACCCATGTTCAGAATACATGTTCTTGGACAATACCGCTTGCAACCTTGCCTCGCTCAACCTACGTCGTTTCTTCAATGAAGCAGACAATACTTTTGATGTAAAAGGCTTTGAATATATGACCCGCCTTTGGACGGTAGTGCTTGAAGTCTCTGTATTGATGGCGCAATTCCCTTCACCGGAAGTAGCACAACTAAGCTATGACTACCGCACATTAGGATTAGGTTTTGCCAACTTAGGCTCTATGTTGATGGTAAGCGGCATCCCTTATGACAGTGAATCAGCACGTGCTATCGGTGGAGCTATCACGGCTATTATGACCGGTGTAGCTTATAAAACTTCAGCAGAAATGGCTCGTGCATTGGGTGCCTTCCCTCGCTACGAACAAAACAAACACCACATGCTTCGTGTAATGCGCAACCATCGTGCAGCAGCTTATGATGCTAATGAAGCGTATGAACAATTAGAGACCATCCCAATGGGCATCAACTCAAAATATTGCCCTGATTATTTATTAAAGGCGGCCACCAAAGCATGGGATGATGCAGTGCAACTAGGTGAACAATTTGGCTATCGCAATGCACAAGCAACAGTAATAGCGCCAACCGGTACTATCGGCTTAGTAATGGATTGTGATACTACCGGAATTGAGCCTGACTTTGCATTAGTAAAATTCAAAAAACTATCCGGTGGTGGTTATTTTAAAATCATCAACCAATCCATACCGGCTGCACTTAAAAACTTAGGATATCCAGAACAACAGATAGATGCTATCGTAAAACATGCTAAAGGGCATAGTAGTTTTGCCGGTGCACCGTTTATCAATCATCAATCACTTAGCGAAAAAGGATTAATAGCAGAGGAGCTGAGGAAGTTGGATACCGCAGTGGAAAGTGCCTTCGAAATTGGTTTTGTATTCAATGCTTATACCTTAGGCGAAGAATGTATGCAACGCTTAGGCTTCCAACCGGAAGAATATTTTGCTCCTGACTTCCAGCTTTTAGAAGCCTTAGGATTTACGGATGAAGAAATAGAAGCCGCTAACGACTATGTATGTGGTACCATGACGGTAGAAGGCGCTCCTTACTTAAAAGACGAACATTTATCCGTATTTGATTGTGCTAATAAATGCGGTAAAAAAGGAGAACGTTATATCCATCAACAGGGGCATATCCGCATGATGGCAGCTACACAACCCTTTATCAGTGGGGCTATTTCTAAGACTATCAATTTACCTCACGAAGCTACAATTGACGAAATCAAAGATTGTTATTTGCTAAGCTGGCAACTAGGCATTAAAGCTTGTGCTCTCTATCGTGATGGCTCAAAGCTTAGCCAACCGTTAAGCAACAAAAGCGATAAAAAGAAAAAAGAAAAAATATCAAGCGAAGCTGCTACCGTAGCAGCGACAGAAGAAACTTCTCAAATTGTTGATCTAGGACAACTAACCATTGATGAATTATTAGAAGAAGTAAACAAACGAGTACAGGCAAGCCCAGATACACAATTGAAACGTCAGTTGAGCCGTATCGTAGAGCGTAAACAACTACCTGCAAAGCGTAGAGGCTATACGATAAAAGCCAAAGTTGGCGGTCAGCCATTGTTTGTACGTACCGGTGAATATACTGATGGTACCTTAGGAGAAATCTTCTTGGATATGGCGAAAGAAGGGGCTACTATGCGTAGCTTGATGAATAGCTTTGCCATAGCCGTTTCTGTAGGCTTGCAATATGGAGTACCGTTGGAAGAATTTGTTGATAAGTTCACCTTCACTCGTTTTGAACCGGCAGGTATCGTAGAGCATCCGAACATTAAATCAGCTACTTCTGTACTTGACTTTATCTTCCGCTTATTGGCTTATGAATACCTTGACCGTAGCGATTTAGTACATGTACCGGATGCGGATAAAATTCAAAGTGTAGAAGAAACCTCACAAGAATTGTCTCAAGTGCGCATTACTGCACCTTTACAAAAAAACAAACCGGAAAGCATTGCTCCCAAACCCGTTGCAGCAGCAGCTATGCAAAATAGTGCTGACGTAAAGAAAATGATGGGCACTAGTGCAGATGCTCCGGTATGTCGTAACTGTGGCAACATTACCCTTCGCAACGGCACTTGCTACATGTGTCCAAACTGTGGCACTACCACCGGCTGTAGCTAATGTGCTCTGATTAGAAAAACATATACTTTTCACAACTAAATCCCACTCTTATTTTTCTGAGTGGGATTCTTGTTTTGGTAGAATCCTTCACCTATAAAACTATCTTAGGAAACAATAGCTGATTACCATAAGTTTTATTTTTCTTTGCACTTCAATCATCAACTTTTTTCCATGCTTCCTAAATACAATCGTATTTTATTAAAACTTTCCGGTGAATCCTTAATGGGTGATCGAAACTTTGGTATTGACCCTAAAATGCTCGAGCAATATGCGATAGAGATAAAGTCTATTACAGATATTGGTGTGCAAGTAGCGGTAGTCATTGGTGGGGGCAATATATACAGAGGTATGAATGAAGCAGAAACCGGCATTGAACGGGCGCATGGAGATTATATGGGTATGCTAGCTACTGTAATCAATGGCATGGCATTGCAAGCCGCACTAGAAAAAGCTGGTGTTAAAACCCGCCTTCAAAGTGCTATTGAAATGGAGCAAGTAGCAGAACCCTATATTCGTAGAAAAGCTATTCGTCACCTTGAAAAAGGACGTGTAGTAATCTTCGGTGCAGGTACCGGCAATCCCTACTTCACTACAGATACAGCAGGTTCATTGCGCGCAATTGAAATCAATGCTCAAGTAATTCTGAAAGGTACAAGAGTAGATGGCATTTATACTGCTGACCCTGAAAAAGACCCTACAGCAGAGCGTTTCGATAAACTTAGTTTTAGTGACGTGATTTCAAAAGGGCTGAAAGTAATGGATATGACCGCCTTTACTCTTTGCCAAGAAAACAACCTTCCCATTATCGTATTTGATATGAATACTACAGGAAATTTGCTAGATGTTGTAGCAGGTAAACCGGTTGGCACAATCGTAAACTAAACAAAAGTTTTTTTAATAACAGCCTTGTTACTTTCTTGAAAAAGTAACAAGGCTTTTTGTTGTATCAAGGCTATTCTACTATGCTTAGCTTAGCATAGTTCAGCATAATTTTTTTAACCCCTCCAGCCTCACCAAAATCAATGGAGGCAATGCGGTTGTTGGGATTCCCTTCAATGGAAACGATTTGTCCAAACCCAAATTTTTGATGTTCTACTTTCATACCTGTTTTCAAATCAGAAGGGGCAGCTATCTGAAAGTTTGTGGAAGGAGTATGGTCGTGTTTGTTTGCTTGCTGTTGTATTTTTTCTGCAATCTTTTTCAATGGAGGTGCTTTTTCAAAATTGCCGCGTAATTGACTTCCGAATCCACCACCTAATGAACTTGCCGGTCGATTACTCATTCCGGTAAAGGCTTTATCTAAAAACGCTTCAGGAATTTCATCAATAAATCTACTTGGATCGTTTTGAACTAAGCTCCCAAACCGATAACGACTAGCAGAAAATGTAACCCATAAACGTTGTTTGGCTCTAGTGATAGCAACATAAAACAATCTTCTTTCTTCTTCCAAATCTTCTCGATCATACATGCTCATAGAACTTGGGAACAAGGTTTCTTCTAAACCTACTGAAAACACACATGGGAACTCAAGCCCTTTTGCTGCATGGATAGTCATTAGTTTTACACTATCAGCATTTTCATCATTATTCTTATCCGCATCCGTCAGCAAAGTGATTTGCTGTAAATAACTACCCAAGCTTTTATCTACTAATTCACCTTCTTCATCCGGTGTTTCGGTAAACTCTTTGATAGAGTTTAATAGTTCCTGAATGTTTTCATACCTAGCTAAACCTTCTACTGATTTATCATTGTACAACTCTGCTACCAAGCCGGTTCTTTTTCCTACATTAAACGCTACATCATAAGCACTGGCAGATTCCAGTTGTGTTTGAAAACCTTTTATCATATACACAAAGGCTTCGATAGCTTTGGCTGCTGCGCCTTTCAAGTCAGCTATACCGGGTGTTTGCAAAACCTCCCAAAATGTCTTTCCTGTTTCGTTGGCAGTTACTTGTACTTTATCAATACTTGTCTTTCCTATACTACGTGCAGGATAGTTGATGATACGCTTTAAGTTTTCTTCATCCTGCGGGTTGATGATGACCCGTAGATAGGCTAATAAATCTTTAATTTCTTTTCGTTGATAGAAAGAAACACCTCCCAAGAGTTTATAGGGGATATTCATCCTTCTTAAGCACTCTTCAAAAGACCTTGATTGTGCATTGGTACGATACAAAATCACGAAATCTTTATTCATGTAATGATTGCGGAGTTTCATTTCCAAAATAGTATCGGCTACGAAACGCCCTTCATCATTATCGGTCAAGGTACGTACCAACTTTATCTTATCACCGGTATCATTGCTTGTCCAAAGTTCTTTCGGTATCTGATGTTTGTTGTTAGAGATTATCTGATTGGCTACGTTAAGAATCGTTTGAGTACTACGATAGTTTTGTTCCAGTTTCACAATTTTCACATCGTTGTAATCATTTTGAAACTGCAAGATATTCTGTACTGTAGCCCCTCTAAACGAGTAGATACTTTGAGCATCATCCCCTACAATGCATATATTTTCATGTACTGCACCCAGCATCTTGATGATTTGGTACTGTGCCGTATTGGTATCTTGATACTCGTCTATCAAAATATACTTAAACCGATGTTGGTACTTAGCTAAGGATTCTGGAAATCGAACAAGAAGCTCATACATTTTAAAGAGTAAGTCATCAAAATCCATAGCTCCATTCTTAAAGCAACGTTTTGAATAAGCGCTAAAGATGGCTCCCAACAAAGGCCTGTTGGAGCGTGCATCTTCTTTTTGAATCAGGCTATCTTGTAGATAAGCATCTGCATCCAACAAACTATTTTTAGCAGCAGATATACGACTATAAACATAGTTGGGTTTATAATGCTTATCGTCTAGCTGCATATCTTGTACGATACTTTTGATTACGGCTTTAGCATCGTCAGAATCATAGATGGTAAAGTTGCTAGGATAACCCAGCTTTTCGGCTTCTGCACGAAGGATACGAGCAAATACAGAGTGAAAGGTGCCCATCCATAGATTAGCCGATTCGGTTGTTTTAACGATTTTATGAATACGTTCTTTCATTTCACGAGCAGCTTTGTTGGTGAACGTGAGCGAAAGAATATTGAATGCATCCACACCTTTACTAAGTAGGTGGGCAATACGATATGTAAGGACCCGAGTTTTACCTGATCCAGCACCGGCAATAAT
>CALMXV010000438.1 GCA_937871155.1 uncultured Taibaiella sp.
TTATCTCTTGAGAATAACATCGCTCAAATTGCCTTGATAATTGCTATTCAAAAATTAGGTACTGCCTATATGCCCGTAGAAGTTAGCTTCCCTGAGGAGCGTATCAAGTATATGATAGAACTTGCGCAACCCTCGTTATTTATTACAGATGCTGCCTCCATTTTAGCATCGAATTTTACGAACATCCTCTCTTGGAAACATTGTAATGAGGCCTGTAAAGCAAAACCAACAAAAGAACCTATCCCCAACATTCAAGGACAGTTTTCTTATATACTTTTCACATCAGGTTCTACAGGGAGGCCCAAAGGAGTACTGATGAATCGAATCGCCTCTGACAATTTGATTGCATGGCAGATAAAGGACTCAACCTTGTCAGCAAGCTCCAAAACATTACAATTTTCTCCACTTACATTTGATGTTTCTTTTCAAGAAATATTTTCAACACTGGCAATTGGCGGTACACTTTATTGTGTTGAGGACTCAATAAAATCTGATGCAGATAAATTATTGCATTTTATAGCGGAACAAAAAATCGAACGCATCTTTTTGCCTTTTGTAGCCTTACAAGCATTATGTGATGCGGCTGTAGCGGCTTCGCTTTATCCAGCTTCTTTAAGAGAAGTGATGACTGCCGGCGAGCAATTAAAAATCACCCCTCAGCTTATCTCATTTTTTACCCAGCATAAGGAGGCGATTTTGTTCAATCATTATGGGCCTACGGAAGCCCATGTGGTTTCGAGTTTGAAATTGGAAGGTACGCCCCATCTATGGCCGGAATTACCTTCTATTGGTAAGCCTATATCCAACTCTAGGCTATTAATTTTAGATGCACAGGGAAATGAATTAGGGATTGATGAGCCTGGAGAACTCTATATTGGCGGATTGCCCTTAGCCGCTGGTTATATTCATCAGCAGGACTTAACCAATGAGTGTTTTGTGCTACTTCAAAACATTACAACGGAGAAAAAAAGATTTTACAAAACAGGAGACATCGCCTTAAAAACAAAAGAAGGGAACTACGAATTTCTTGGTAGAGTTGATGACCAAATAAAAATAAGAGGGTATCGAGTGGAGCTGGGTGAGATAGAATCCCGTTTGCTTCAGCAAGGAAGTATTTCTCAGGCAGCCGTTACAGTGTTAGATAAAGACACGCCTCAACAAAAGTTAGTGGCCTATTTAATAGCATCGGGTAGTGAAAAAAATACTGCTGAAATAAAAACCTATTTAAATCAATACCTACCGGAATACATGATTCCGACATTTTTTATGTGGGTAGATGATTTCCCCAAAACATCGAGTGGTAAAATTGATAGAAAAGCCTTGCCCAAGCCTGTTTTTACGAGACCTACTACTCAAAGTTTTATTGCTCCCAAAACAGTAATTGAACATAAGTTGGTTGAAGTTTGGCAAGCTCTGTTGGGCTTTGATTCCGTAGGAATTGATGATAATTTCTTTGATTTGGGAGGTTCTTCGCTTACAGTTCTGAAAACAGCCGCTACATTACGTTCTCAACATAATATTCATTTGTCTGTTGTAAAATTATATCAATATCCAACCATCAGGCAGTTAGCAGCTTCCCTAGAAGGTGCTACTAGTAAGGCACTTCGACAATTACCTGTCAAAGAAAATAGAGAGGAGATTGCTGTAATTGGTATGGCGGGCCGCTTCCCGGGAGCCAATACTATAAATGAGTTTTGGGATTTGTTAACTCAAGGAAGAGAGACGATTCAATTTTTTAGTGATGAAGAATTAGATAGTACTATAGATTCGGTGGTTAGTGGCCAGACTGCTTATGTAAAAGCAAGAGGTATCGTACCTCAAGTTACTTCTTTTGATGCCGGATTTTTTGGTGTCAATCCTAATCAAGCCAAATTGATGGACCCTCAACAGCGGATCTTTCTTGAAGTGGCTTGGGAGACGTTGGAAAGTAGCGGCTATGCTAAGAATAATAACCATTTATCGATTGGTGTATATGCCGGTGTCAATACCAATTCATATTTTGTAAATAATGTATTAGCACATCCTGATTTGATTGCACAGACGGGGCAGTTGCAAACAACTTTACTAAATGATAAAGATTATGTTGCTACCCGAACTGCCTATTCTCTTAATCTAAAAGGCCCTGCAGTAACGATACAAACAGCTTGTTCTACCTCGCTTGTTGCAATAGCGCAAGCAGTACAAAGTATCAGAAATGGCTATTGTGATATGGCTATTGCCGGTGGTGCATCGGTAACGGTTCCTATCAAATCCGGACATGTATATGAAGAAGGGGCTATGTTTAGCAGAGATGGACATTGCCGTCCATTTGATGCTCATGCTTCTGGAACTTGTTTTAGTGATGGCGCCGGTGCGGTATTATTGAAAAGTAAAGAGCAAGCTATAAAGGATGGAGATACAATTTATGCGGTTATCAATGGGATTGGATTAAGTAATGATGGAGGAAGTAAGGGCAGTTTTTCGGCACCCAGCGTTGAAGGACAAGCCGCAGCTATATCAATGGCAATACAAGATGCCGGCATTGAGGCTACTGCTATTGGGTATGTAGAAGCTCACGGTACTGCCACACCCTTAGGCGACCCTATAGAAATTTATGGACTTAAACTTGCATTTGGAACTACCCAAGAAAAACAATACTGTGCTATAGGCTCTATAAAAGGGAACATGGGACATTTGACGATGGCAGCAGGTATTGCTGGGTTTATGAAGACTTGCTTATCACTCTATCATCAACAGCTGTTGCCTTCCATCAATTTTAGCCAGCCGAATCCTCATATCAATTTTACTGACAGCCCATTTTATGTCAATACTCATTTGCAAGCATGGAAAGGCAATAAAAAGCGTATCGCCGGTGTAAGCTCTTTTGGTGTAGGAGGTACCAATGCTCATATTATTTTAAGTGAAGCACTGCCGGTTAAAGAAGCATACGAATCATCTTCGACCTTGCCTGCAACATTGATTTGTTGGTCGGCAATGACAGAAAATAGTAGCCGAAATTATGCCCAGCAACTAGCAGATTATCTCAAGAGTCATCCGGATGAAATATTGACGGATATTGCATATACACTACATACTACTAGGAAAGATTTTCCTTATCGTCGCTATATAGTTGCAACTGATAAAGCACATCTTATAGAACATCTACAAGCTGCAACAACATCTGATGTTCATAGCTTAATTAAAACCCCACAGCAGCTAGTGTTTATGTTTCCTGGGCAAGGAGATCAGTACGTAAATATGGGGCGTTCACTTTATGCAAGCGAACAAGTTTTTAAGGCAGCTATTGATGAGTGTGCTCATCTCTTAAAAGAGGATTGTCATCTAGATTTGTTACACCTGTTGTTTGTAGAAGAGCACTTGGAGGAAGCAAAAGAAAACATCAATCAAACACAGAATAGTCAACCAGCGTTATTTGCTATTGGATATGCCTTGGGTAAGTTGTGGATGAGTTGGGGTATATTCCCTGCAGCATTAGTAGGGCATAGCATTGGTGAATTTGTAGCAGCTTATTTTGCCGGTGTTTTTTCTTTACGAGATGCCCTTCGTTTGATAAGTGAAAGAGGAAGAATGATGGGAACACTTAGTTCCGGTAAAATGCTCTCCGTAAGGCTTTCAGCAGATGAATTAAATAAAATATTACCTGCGGATGTATCCTTAGCAGCCATCAATAGCACTACGCTAAGTGTGGTGGCGGGTACTCATGAAGCCATAGCGAATTTTTCGGAATTATTGAAAGCGAAAGAAGTTCCTTATAAAGCACTTGCTACGAGTCATGCTTTTCATTCTTATATGATGGATGAACTATTGACTCCATTCGAATCGTTTGCAGCTACCGTAACTTATAAAGAACCATTACTACCTATTGCTTCAACCGTAACAGGAAAGTGGTTGCAGTCAAGTGAAGCTATGAGCCCTGCTTATTGGGCAAAACATATGAGAAGCACTGTGCAGTTTGTGCCGGCTATACAATTGTTGGTGGAAGAAGCTTATGATTTATTTGTTGAAATAGGACCTGGTAGTTCAGTTTCTACTTTTACCAGACAACTTACAGTAGGTAAAGATATAACGGTTGTCACCTCATTGGAAAAGCCGGAGTCTCTTTTGCCTTCACGCCAAGCGATACATCGAGCATTAGGGCAGCTTTGGATGCAGGGCTATGCCCCAGACTGGACAGCATACTATGAAAATTATAAGAAAAGAAAACTTCAAGACCTGCCCACTTATGCATTTGATAGAAAAGAGTATTGGTTGCCATCAAGAAGGGTACAGCTAAAAGAAAGTGAACAAGCAACTCTTAGTTCATTGGTAGTAGAGTTGAAACAAACAAAAGAAGCAGATACAGTCAATAAGCGAGAAAGCCTGATAACAAAAATAAAAGAAGTCATAGAAAGAGCTTCTGGAATAGAGGTTAGCCAGGTTGCCATGGATAAAAGTTTTATTGAAATAGGTTTAGATTCCCTCGCTTTAACGCAAGTAGCCCTTCTTCTCAAAAAGCGATTTGCTGTAGCCATTAGTTTTAGGCAATTGAATGAAACACTGACTACCATTCAGCTTTTAGCCAATTATATAGAACAACATACGGATGCAACAATAGAGATAGCACGTCCATCATCACAAATGAAAACAGCTACGCTATCTGTTGAAGAAGACATAGAAATTAAAAAGCCTTTTGGGGCTATCGCAAGGATTGACACTAAAGTAACTACCATTGAATCGTTGCAACAGCAATACCTTACGGAGTTTACACAACGCTACAATCAAAAAACACAAAAAAGTAAAACCTATACGCAAGCGCATCGTGTTCATATGGCCGACCCACGCGTAGTTTCAGGCTTCCGTCCGGGTACTAAAGAGTTGGTTTATTCGTTGGTGGTGAATAAATCTAAAGGATGTAGAATCTGGGATATGGATGGCAATGAATACATCGATTCATTGAATGGGTTTGGCTCCAGTATGTTAGGGTATCAGCCGGATTTTTTAAAGAAAGCCTTATTACAACAAATAGATAATGGATATGAAATAGGACCTCAACATGAGCTGGCAGGAGAAGTGTGTCAACAAATTTGCGAGTTTACCCATTTTGATAGAGCAGCCTTATGCAATACCGGTTCAGAAGCAGTGTTAGGAGCTATGCGTATTGCTAGAACCGTTACTGGGCGCTCGTTAATTATTGCTTTTACCGGTTCGTATCATGGAATTAATGATGAGGTAATTGCTAGAAGTAGTAAGAGTCAGAAGACCTTACCTGCTGCACCAGGCATACTACCGGAAGCCGTTCAGAACATGTTGTTTCTTGAATATGGGACTTCGGAAACTTTAAAAATTATTGAAGAAAAAAGTGAAGAGATTGCCGCCATTTTAGTGGAGCCGGTTCAAAGTCGGCGTTGTGATTTTCAACCCATTACTTTCTTAAAACAACTAAGAAGAGTAGCGACTGCTTCTAAGGCGGTTTTGATTTTTGATGAAATCATTTCCGGTTTCCGTTTTCATACCGGTGGTGTGCAATCCTTGTTTGGAGTACAAGCAGATATAGCCACTTATGGAAAAGTAATTGGTGGAGGCTTGTCAATAGGTGCCATAGCAGGTAAGAAACAATTTATGGATGCACTAGATGGAGGTTGGTGGCAATTTGGTGATGCCTCAATTCCGGAAGTGGGTGTGACTTATTTCGCAGGTACGTTTGTAAGGCACCCACTTGCGTTAGCTACTGCCAATGCTACCTTAAAATATTTTAGTGAATGTGGTCCGGAGCTCCAGCAAGGCTTGAATCAAAAAG
>CALMXV010000439.1 GCA_937871155.1 uncultured Taibaiella sp.
TTAAACATATCCCGGATTACATTGTTTTCTAGCTGTAGTCCAATATTACCGGTTGATAAAAACATACCATAAAAGGTAGATATCGTCGGACGAGATGGACGTTCAATCGTATCTCTTAAGGCTACCATACCATATTGATAATAGTCATAAAGACCATATAAATAAAAATCTTTCAACCTACAATTGATTAATTGATTGTTGGTATCGCGTGCAGTGGTGTTACCGTAAAATACAGCACTGTAATATCCACCTTCCAAAAAGCAATCTAACAACACATTATTATGATTGGCAGGGCCAGCAGTCATTGGTGCAGAAACTGAAGTACCGCCAGATGCAAAAGGCATTGCAGTAGAAGAGGTAACAGTAAGCGGTAATTTGAAATTACAATTGATGAAGCTGTCGTTTGATGACCCATTCCAAACTCTACACACATAAGCAGTAGTGACATTGCCTGCCTCTACATTCAAATCTCTTATCGTTACATTATCAGTTCCTTCAATGCCTATTACATAAGGAGCAACGGCAGTAGGATTAAATGACAAAGTATTTCCATTTCCATTTATAGTTAAAGTGTTTGTGGCATTAGAGCCAATAGTTGCAGGAAATAAAACTTGCTCGTTATAAGGCCCGCTATTAGGTGCCACATTCAATGTAATAGCTGATGTAATACCACACTTAATTGCATTAGCGGCATCAGTAAATGAATTAAAATTACTACCTCCTGTCGGTGATGCAGAGTTAATGGTATAAGTACCTCCAGGGAACAATGTTGGTGTAGTAATAGAAACAACGGAAGAGGTATCTGCCATACTACTACATTCTACAAAGTATCTATAATAGTTAGTACTTGCTGTGGGTGCCGTAGTTAAAATATAGGGTGCAGAGGCTTGTGAGCTACCGATATTGGTGAACGGACCAGTAGCCGATGTACTTGTTTGCCATTGATATGTCTGACCTATACCTACAGTACCACCGGTTGAATTTAACTTAACTGTTGAATTTGAGCAAGGAGTACTGTTAGAAACAGTGGCCGTACCTGCTATTGGAGGTGTAACACAGGGTGTTGCTTGTGCTACATAAATAGTACCTGCCCAATAATAGTTGGCATTACCAGACCAATACCCAACTGTTGCACCACTAATTTGGTACGAACCGGTATATATTGAAACTCCATTATTGGTAAAAGAAGTAGGTGTAGCTGTATTAGAACCCATATTCACTTGGTTGCCCCCTGTCAATACTACAGCAAACCGATATATGGTATTCGGCGGTATCTGAAAGGTCAAATTAGTAAAGGATGGATGGATAGCTGTAGTGGACACGGCAGATTGTGTGGCGGTATCTATGAGTGTCCAAGCTGCGGAAGTCGGAATCGCACCGGGGCTTCCAGTTATAGAGGTAGAACTATAATACAGACTATACAGAATTCCATTACTAGTACCTGACCGATACATATCGAGTCCAGTAAAGTTGATAGCATAGCTATTCGAATTTTCTATCGCAAATGCAAGATAAGCTGGCGACCCACCACTACCGCTAGAGGCTGGACTAGGGATACCTGTACTTACGGTAAACTGAGCTTGTAGTTTACTACAACTAATCCCTAATAGTAAAAAAACTAACAGCAATTTAATTGGTAATTTTTTTCTCATGATATAAAAGAAGTTGGCGCCTACTCTAAATGGGTTTTCGGCTTACCCCATCGTATCGATTTAAAGATACAAAAACGATTTGTTAATACCAATTTTTTACTAATTAAAACTTATTGACCTTACGACAAATACCCACCATTCCCATTCTTCAACAATAAAGCTCATAAAACGTGATTGGGTTGCGGAATAGACTATTTGACTTATTAATTTATTAAATGAATTCTTATGACAAAAGCCATTATAAGCTATTTTTGAGGCTAATCAATTTGAAAAAATATGCAGCAGCAAGAGCAAAAAAATACCACCATAGCAGAGTTGTGGTTTGCAGCATTCAATCAGCATCATTTAGAAAATTTATTAGCTCTTTATGATACTAATGCTGTTCATTATAGCCCTAAGTTGAAAATTAGACAACCAGAAACAAATGGTTTAGTTGCCGGAAAAGATGCGTTACGTGCTTGGTGGCAAGATGCTTTCAACCGATTACCTTCTTTACAATACCTACCTACATCATTTACAGCTAATGAACATCGAGTATTTATGGAGTATATCCGTAAAGTTGACGGTGAAGTAGATATGTTGGTAGCAGAAGTATTAGAAATAAGTAATAATAAAATCGTTGCCTCACGTGTATATCATGGGTAGCTACCTAAAATAAAATCTCCCTTAATCATAGAGGCTATATGCTTTTAATTAAGGGAGAAAATCTTTATTGATCGATCTTTTAGCTTCCAGCTTACTTGCTAAAAGCATTTAAGATATCATACTTCGTCAAGATGTGGTACTCTCCACTTTCATCTTTGGCTAATACTGCTCCATTGTTCTTATTTATAAAATGTGTCAAACGTTCAACGGTTGTATTCATTTCCACAACCGGCATAGCCGCTTCCATAATAGAGGCAACTGCTAGTTCTTTCACATCGCTATTTTCAATCAATTTTTTAAATAAGCCTGTTTGTGAAATAGCCCCAACAATCTCCGTTTGGTTCATCACGGGTATTTGTTCGATATCATATTTCTTCATTAAAGCCATAGCTTCGTTTACTGTGGCGGCTTGGTCTATAGTTACTAATCTTCTTTTACCGAGCCCACCAATCAAATCTTTAACGGTATCTACATCCAAAAATCCTCGGTCCATCATCCACTCATCATTATATATTTTCCCTACATAGCGGCTACCATGATCGTGAAAGATTACCACTACTAGGTCGGTTGATTTTAGTTGGTCTTTCAACTGTTTCAAACCGGCAATCACCGAACCAGCCGAATAACCCACAAACAAACCTTCTTCTTTAGCAATTCTCCTAGCCATTACGGCACCGCCTTTATCGGTTACTTTTTCGAAACGGTCAATAACTTCTTTAATATAGTTTTCCGGTAGGAAATCTTCCCCGAACCCTTCTGAAATATATGGATATACTTCGCCCATATCCAACTCACCAGTTTCATGCCATTTTTTCAAAAGTGAACCATAGCTATCTATCGCCCACATTTTGATATTAGGATTCTTCTCTTTCATATACATCCCAATACCCGTGATGGTGCCACCGGTACCCGATGCCACTACTACGTGAGTCACTTTGCCTTCAGTTTGCTCCCACAATTCAGGTGCGGTAGTTTCGTAATGTGCTTGACGATTGGCTAAATTATCGTATTGATTAACGTACCAACTATTGGGCACTTCTTTAGCTAAGCGTTTTGACACCGAATAGTAAGACCGTGGATCTTCCGGCTCTACATTTGTAGGGCATACAATCACTTCTGCTCCTACTGCTTTCAGGATGTCTATCTTTTCTTTTGATTGTTTATCAGTAGTGGTGAAAATACATTTGTATCCTTTGATGATAGCAGCTAATGCCAATCCCATACCCGTATTGCCAGATGTACCTTCAATGATAGTGCCGCCGGGTTTTATTTTACCTTCTTGCTCGGCTACTTCCAGCATCTTCATTGCCATACGGTCTTTGATAGAGTTGCCGGGATTGAAAAAATCTACTTTTGCATAAACCGGACATGGCAAGTCTGCCACTACTTTATTGAGTTTAATGAGCGGTGTATTACCTATAGTCTGAAGTACATTGTCGTAAACACGTTTCTGGGCATTCATATTTTAAAAATTTTTGCGAAGATAGGGCGATTGATTGTAAAGTCCTTATCTACTAAGTATTGAGGCTATGTTACTGAACGTTCATCCCCTAAAAGCTGCTCCAGAAAAGGGTTTCATACCTTAAGTTGCGTTTTACATATAGGCTAAATAGAAATTCTACCGATGAATGGTGCTATCGCTACTGAAGTTAAATCAAGGGACGAAAGCTTGGACCCCAAAATTTAATCCTCCTCAATTTTAACAATTCTCAAATCCCATAAGGGTTGTATGGATTATCCACATAGTACTGAATAAATACTCCTCTTGTCTCTTGACTGTTTAATTATTTTCGTAATCCTGAAAGAGATTTTTCAACTTTTTAAAAATATTTAATTCATGAGTTCCCAAACGAAGACCGGAAAAGGGCTTTCCTTCGAAAGACACTACACGAAAGAAGGTGTGAGTCCTTATAATATGTTTGAGTACGACTATCGTACGTCTGTTATCAGAAACCCTAATGGTGAAAAGGTGTTTGAAATGACCAACGTAGAAGTTCCCAATCATTGGTCGCAAATAGCTACTGATATCTTAGCTCAAAAATATTTCCGTAAAGCTGGAGTACCACAAGAAGACGGCACAACCGGTAGAGAAACTTCTATTAAACAAGTAGCCCATCGTTTGGCTGATTGCTGGAAAAGCTGGGGCTATAAATACCAATATTTCGCTTCGGATAGGGATGCGCAAGTGTTTTATGATGAGCTAGTATATAGCATCTTAGCACAAAGCTGTGCTCCTAACTCTCCTCAATGGTTTAATACCGGCTTGTACAATAGTTATGAAATTGATGGTAGTGCACAAGGTCATTATTTTGTAGATCCTTTGACGGGTCAATTGGAGCGTTCTAAAAATGCTTATGAACGTCCACAGCCACATGCTTGTTTTATCTTAAGTGTAGATGATGATTTAGTAAATGATGGCGGTATCATGGATCTTTGGGTTCGTGAAGCGCGTATTTTTAAATATGGCTCCGGTGTAGGCACCAACTACTCCACTATTCGTGCTGAAGGAGAAAAACTAAGCGGTGGCGGCACTTCTAGTGGCTTGATGAGCTTC
>CALMXV010000440.1 GCA_937871155.1 uncultured Taibaiella sp.
AGCGACCTACTGATTACAAATCAGTTGCTCTACCAGCTGAGCTAAAGTGGCTTTTTATTATATTAAAGAGCTTTTCTTCTTTCGAAGGGATTGCAAAAGTAGATAAGATTTTCAATTCTGCAAATTTTCTTTTCTTTAAACCCAACTTTTTTTAAAAAATTTTATCGGTGGGTTTTCAACACTGTCTAGAGGCTAATAATATGTACTATTCCGTTTCATATCTAGTTATGAAAAGGTGATTCTAATAATAGCGTGAAAGTTGATAAATGATTTAATTAACTCAAAGGCGAGAATGAGGCTATTCATCTCAGACTCTTATTTAGTTCCTTCAGGTTTTTTCATGATTGCATAAATTTCTATGCCAAAACCAATCATAATTAAAATGGGCGCTAGAGTAATTCTTCTAAAGCTGAACACTTCATTATAGTTAAACTGACTAGGGTCTGGGCTTTTTCCTCCTGCGGTCAAAGCAATACCGATAAAAATTAAAGCTACTCCTATGAGCATCCATTGATAATTACTTCTATCGAAAAGGAATACTTGATTGCCTCTTGGTGATTTACTTTTTGAGTGTTTATGTGTTGATTTAGCTGTTGACATAATTAATAAATTTCAAATTTTTTAGTATAGGTCTTCTACATGCATTTTTAGGTACTTTGTAACGGAACGATGTGTGCTAATTACCGATATTAAAACGCCTATTGCTATCATTCCTAATAAAAGCATACTAATCATAAAGGGGTCGTTTAATGCTTTTAACTCTGGCCATCTCGATGCTGCAAACATAATCACGAACCATAATGCTATTACAGCTATTACTCCACTAATAAGCCCATTAATAATGGCTCTTCGCTCAAAAGGCTGTGATATAAATTTTCGTGTAGCACCTACCATTTGCATAGTCTTTATCAAAAAACGATTACTAAACATAGCCAAGCGTACTGTATTATCAATCAATACTGCTGCAATTAAGATAAAGATAACAGATAGCACACCAAGGATAATACTTAGCTTTCTGAAGTTGCTATTCATTTTTTCGATTACTGTTTTCGAATAAACAACTTCTCTTACTATATTGCTTTGTAATAGAAAACGTTCAATTTTATTCAGACTGTCTTTATTTACGTATTCTGAATGTAGTAATAGTTCGATGGAAGAATATAATGGATTGAAATCGGTACCTAGAAATTGTACATAATCTTCTCCTCCTTCCTCTTTAAATTTTTTTGCTGCTTCTTCTTTAGTAGTAATCTTGGTGGATTTCACAAAACCTTGTGCATCTAGCATCTTCTTCATCTCTCCTATTTTTTCCATGCGGCTATTGTCCTGAAAAACTATTTGTACTTCAGTGCTTTCTTTCAAAACCTTGGTGAGCCCACGACCATATATAATGAGCCAACCTAATACACCTAATAGAAATAACACGAGGGATACGCCTACGATTGCATAGAAATAGGATGGTTTGGATTTCTTGGGTGACGACATTTATCTTCTTATACTTAGTTGCCAAAAATATAAAAATATAGATGGCTACAAAGGGTTGTCTTGTTAAAAAAAATTCTACCTGTATTTAAAAATGGCTAATTAAAGCTTTATCCAGTTAAAATCTATTCCTTTAACTTTTCTATTATGCATTCAAATTTTCTATGAATTTGCTTGTAAGTTATTTTTTAGGATGAGCAAGCGGTATGTTTTTCACTTTGCAAATCTCATTAAACCCTCCAGCAATATTTCTAATGTTATGAAACCCTTGCCTTTTGATAAGTGATGCTGCAATCACAGACCGATATCCTCCAGCACAGTGGATATAGAGATTATTCTCATCATCTATTTGTGCTATAGTCAACATATCTTTCATAGCATCTAAAGGTAAATTAACAGCTCCTTTAATATGTCCGGCATCAAATTCTTCCGGCTTACGAACATCGAGAATTTCTAATTTATTGTCATGAGGAATATCCATAGCAAGTTCATCAGGCTCGATATCGATTATCATATCAATTTTCTGTCCTTCTTTAGTCCATGTTTCAAAACCACCATCCAAATATCCTTCTATTTTTACTATGCCTACATTTGCTAATTGGGTAAAACTTTCTTGTTCTTTACCAAGTTCAGTTATTAAAACAATGGGTTGATCTAACGGGATCAATGCTGCTGCCCAATCTGAAATAGACCCATCTAATCCAATGCTTATCGATCCGGGCACAAAGCTTTCAGTAAAAACCGAAGAAGGTCTGGTATCTAGTATCCAACTTCCTTTTTGTACACTTTTTTTAAATGATGCTACTGTTAAAGGTTGAAGAGATTTTGTTATTTTGTTTTCCATTTGTTCTATCAATTTTTTCGCATTAATCATCATTTCTTCTATTCAGGAAGATCATGATAAAGTAAATTAGGTTGGCTACTGAGGCAATTGCAGCTACTAAATAGGTTCTTGCTGCCCATTTTAAAGCATCTTTTGCTCCATCATGTTCACTCCCTACAGCTACATGAGCACTTTCCATCCAACGTAAGGCTCTTGCACTAGCATCGTACTCTACCGGTAAGGTGATTAAAGAGAAAATGGTAGAAATGGCAAATAAGGCAATCCCAATTAATAAGATGGTTTGGCTACCACCACCAAAACCCATAAAAACTACACCTGCCGCTATTACCCATTGGCTCAATGTAGTACTTATTTGTACAGCAGGCACTAAAGCACTTCGCATCTTTAAAGGTGCATAAGCTACTGCATGCTGCACTGCATGGCCACATTCATGGGCGGCTACGGCTGCTGCTGCTACACTTCTGCCTTCATATACATCAGGGCTTAAGTTCACCGTTTTATCTTGTGGATTATAATGATCACTTAAAAACCCAGGAGTAGAAATAACCTGTACATCCATAATGCCATTATCGCGAAGCATTTTTTCGGCAATCTCTTTCCCACTCATTCTATTCAGTAGAGACACCGCTGAGTATTGTTTGAATTTTGATTTCAGTCGATTGCTTACCAACATGCCCACGAGGAACATAACACCAGCAATTACATAATATCCTATCATAGTTCTAGTTTTAGTTTTTCAATAGTAGCAAATTGTTTACCAATGTAAATATGGCAGTAACGTCTGCGGTAAAATTACAGCATTTATTATACTCAACTTTATTCTAAGGTTGTTACCTACCATTAAAAAAAGAAGGGCTTACTATTAATAGGAAACCCTTACTCTTTCAATCAAATTCAATGAAAAACTATTTCATAGAAATTCCAGGAATCCCTATACCATCTTCTTGGTCTTTATAATTTTTCACTTGATCCAATGCATCGGGAACCACATCACTGATAATGACGATAAAAGAATTTGGTTTTGCATTTTGAATAGCATAATCAATCGCATCACTTTCTTTTCTAAAATCAATCACACTTATATCCGGTTTTATATTTCTAATACCTTTTGTAATCAACATCAGCATTTCAGCCTCTGTTCTACCTCTTAGGTTTTTATCCTGTCGGATAATAATCTCATCAAATATCTTAGCTGATTCTTCTCCTAAAGAGATAATATCTTCATCTCTTCTATCTCCAACACCTGCTATGATTCCTACTTTAGGTGTTGCATCCACTGAGTCAACAAATTTCCCGATAGCTTGAAGCCCATGTGTGTTATGTGCATAATCCAGCATGACATTAAAGTTCTTAAACTGGAACATATTCATCCTACCCGGAGTCATTGCAGGAGAAGGAATAAATGTTTGTAATGCTTGTCGAATATCATCTGTTTTAAACTCACATAGATATGTTGCCAATATGGCAGCTAAGGTATTGGCAATATTAAAAATTGCCTTCCCTGAAAACGTAATTGGAATATCACTAACCTTATCAATACGTATTTTCCAAGTACCTTTTAGAATAGTTACAAAGCCATTTTCATAGATTGCTGCAATACCTCCTGTTTTACAATGTTCTTTTATACGTGGATTATTTTCATCCAAAGAGAATAAGGCCACTTTAGCTACTACTTCTTCACGCATTTTATAAACTAAATCGTCATCTGCATTTAAGATAACATAACCGCTTGCCGGTACCGTATTGGGAGCAACAGCTTTTACTCTTGCTAGCTTTTCTATAGTATCTATACCCTGCAAGCCCAAATGGTCTTCCGCGACATTGGTAACAACGGCGATATCACAATTATGAAACCCTAGACCGGCTCGTAAGATGCCGCCTCTAGCACATTCTAGTACTGCAAAATCCACTGTTGGGTCTCTCAGAACAAACTCGGCAGATTTAGGTCCCGTACAATCTCCTCGCATCATCATTTGATTTTGGATATAGACCCCATCGGTAGTGGTATAACCTACTTTATGCCCCATCTGTTTTACGATATGAGCAATCATTCTTGTTGTAGTGGTTTTACCATTGGTGCCGGATACTGCTATAATTGGTATCCTTGCTGTTGACCCAGGGGGATAAAGCATATCAATCACCGGTTCTGCAACATTTCTTGGAAGACCTTCTGTAGGGTCTAAGTGCATTCTAAAGCCAGGTGCGGCATTCACCTCTAGCACGGCTCCACCATTTTCTTCTATGGGCTGAGAAAGATCTGGCGCCATGATATCAATACCACAAATATTCAACCCTATAATTCTTGCAATACGCTCACACATAAAGATATTGTGAGGATGCACAAAATCGGTAACATCAGTAGCCGTACCACCGGTGCTTAGGTTAGCAGTTGGCTTCAACCATAGTTCTTCGCCATTGGGCAAAACTGTTTCAAGCGTATATTCTTTCTTATGAAGAATGTCCATGGTAAAGTGATCAATCTTAATTGCCGTCAATACCTTCTCATGACCAAAGCCTCTTCTAGGGTCACTATTTACCTTATCTATTAATTCTTGAATGGTACTTTTACCATCACCTATTACTGCTGCCGGAGTACGTAATGCAGCTGCAACAAATTTATAGTTGACAACAAGTACTCTGAAGTCTCTACCGGTAATGAACTTCTCACAAATCACTCCACGAGAATATTTCTGTGCAGCTTCTAAAGCCACTACAGCATCTTCCCAGGTCTTAATATTTGTTGTTGCTCCTTTACCATGATTACCATTTACAGGTTTTAACACAATAGGATATCCTATTTTTCGGATGGCTTCTTCCATTCCTTCTTCGCTGCGGATGATACGACCTCTTGGTACTGGTATTTCAGAAGCTTCTAATAGTTGTTTCGTCTCCTCTTTATCACAGGCTATTTCTACTGCTATACTACTGGTAGTACTAGCAATGGTGGCTTGAATTCTTCTTTGATTAATACCGTATCCTAATTGCACCAACGAACTATTATTTAATCGTATCCACGGAATTTTTCTACGATGTGCTTCTTCTACAATTGAGCCGGTGCTAGGTCCCAAACGGTTATCTTCTCTTAGCTCACGTAACTCTTGAATAGATGCTTCTAAATCGTACTCTTCTCCATTAATCAATGCTTCAACAATCTTTACCGATTCGCGTGCAGTATATTCTCCGGCTTGTGACTCTACATAAGAAAACACTACATGATACACACCTTTCTTATCACTCTCTCGTGTGCGACCAAACCCTGTATCCATGCCAGCTAAGGTTTGCAACTCTAATGCGATATGCTCAATGACATGCCCCATCCAAGTGCCTTCAGTTACTCGCATAAAAAAACCACCTGGTACGCCTTCTGAACAACGATGTTCGTACAGAGAAGGCATTAGCTTTTGTAGCCTTTCTAAAAATCCGGAAATTAAATTAGTGGGCTTCTCTTCCAGATCTTCTAAATCCAACAACATCACTACAAGTTTATGCCTACGTGCTGACCAATAGTTGGGTCCATTCATCAGCTTCAAGTCCAATATCTTCATGTTAAGAAAATTTTTCTTTAAGTTAATAATAAAAAAACAAGAAAAACAATAGAGCGAATCAAATAAAATTTCAAGAGTGCGTATCCGTCCAATCTTTGGTCTTTAAAGGTTAGAATTTCTACTTATTCATCTGTAGAAAATCGTTGCCTTCTATTTTGTTTTTGTAGTGCTTGATGTCGTTTATTTATCAGTCGAATTTCTTTGGCTTGTTGTGGTACTTTAGTAGGCTTTCTTTTTCGTTCTTCACGAATACTGGCGATTACTAATGCTAGTAATTTCTTTACAGCCCTGGCTTTATTTTCTAATTGAGAACGTGTATCTCTACAGCTTACTACTAAGCAACCTTCTTTGTTGATTCTTGATTGAAGCTTTAATAAAATTTTATTCTTTTGCTCTTCCGAAAAATAGGTAGAACTCATGACTTGCCAATATGCATCTACTGCGGTTTCAACTTTGTTGACATTTTGCCCACCTTTACCACCACTTCGGGATGTTTTGAAAAATATTTCGCTTTGAAAATTCATGAAGTTCATTTACTAATTAAAGGTAAGCCATACGAGAATATTGGAACTCAAACTGCACCTATCTTAGCACTCCTAATTTGAGTTTAATAATTCGCAACAGTCATGTTTCTTTGCTGTTATCCCCATTTCTTGATAAGTAGCACTAGGCGTTTATTCAATCACAAGTACCTTTATTCTATATGACAGTGGTGAAGATATTAACGCTTTTTGGGGAAGAAATAATTCTTCCTGAACAAGTGCGTGCCGGCAAAAAGAAACGCGATAAAACAGTAGCTAGTCATGATACTGAAGCTGAAAAAACAAAATTAACCCAGAAGAGCAAAATCGTATTGCCACAACAAGACAGTACAAACCCTGATAAAAAATACTATACCATTGGCGAAGTGGCGGACATCTTTCAGCTCAAGACTTCGAATATCCGCTTTTGGACGAATGAGTTTAACATTAAAGTGCGCACCACAAAAAAAGGAGACCGGCTTTATACCCTATCGCAGCTAGAAGAGCTTCGTACGATTTACACATTAATTAAACAGAGAAAGTTTACCATAAATGGTGCTAAAGATGTGCTCAAACAAAGCAAAACCCCCTTACAAGAAACACACAATTTAAAACAATCTTTATTGCAATTGAGAAATCTTCTAATGACTTTAAAAGGGAGAATTTAACGCTGTTCTGATAACCAAACTTTTTACATTTACATGATGAGAGCTTTAGTTTTAATCACCCTACTTTTAATTAGTATGACTTCCAGAGCACAATCCGATTTTGTCCGATCTTATGATAAAGAAAATGGCTCACTTGTATTTAAAGGACAAGTAAACTTTGACACCCTAAAAACAGAAGCTTCTTTTGAGTGGCTAAAAAAAGGTGCCGAAGCTTATTCACCCGACAAAGAAACCTTACGTTTTCTTCAAGAAAAATTACCTGCATTTGATTTGGTGATTTTTATGGGTACTTGGTGCGAAGATTCTCATGTACTACTTCCTAAATTGTATAAGACTTTACAATCTGCCAACTATCCGCTATCCCAATGTAACATGTATGGGGTGGACAGAGCCAAAACAACAAAATATGTAGAGCATCAGTTGTATCAAATAGCCTTTGTGCCTACCATCATCCTTACTAAGAAGAACCAAGAGATTGGAAGAATAGTTGAGAATGTAAAACAGAGTATAGAAGCAGATCTTGCCGACTTGATTCGAAATGATAAAACATCTAAACCTTAATGGAAGTGCTTTAAGGTAACGCAAAATAGATTACCCAAAATGCCAATACCGCCAAAAGTATCACTAGAATTACTGCCAGCCATGTCCATTTATTGGTGGCAATGAATGAGTTTCTTTTTTTACGTTTTTGAACTAGTTTCTGCAAGGTTTGATTGAGTTTTTTTACCGTTGCATCGGTTTCAACTTTATTTAAAGTATTTAGCCCTTCTATGGCATCACTTTCCATAGCAGTGTCACTCAACAATTGTTCAATTTCTCTCACTTCATCATTATTTAGTGTACCGTTGAGATAAGCCTGAATTTGCTCTTCCGACAAGCTGCCTATACCTTGCTTCCATATGTCCTTCCAATCACTCATGGCTTTATACTTTTTTGTTTATTGAGGATACTTAGCTTTAGGTTTCTTTTGCCATTTTGAATATAGCTTTTTACTTGCATAAAGTTAAAACCTGTCAGCTCCATTATTTGCTGATAACTATATTTTTTTAGGTAGAAATAGTCAATTGTTATTCGTTGTTCAGGAACCAACTCCTTTAAGGCATCATTTAATAAATTTAAGGATACTTCTTTCTCTAATGCTTGTTGAAAAGCAGCTTCGTCATCCGGGAGGTATTGCAAGGCTTCTTCTGATGCAAAATAATTTTTAGTACGGAGTTGTTGTAAGCAATGATTGCGTGTCAAGATATACAACCAGCCTTTAAAATTTAGAATTTCCTCTTGAGGTAAATGAGTAAAAACCTTTAGAAATACTTGCTGAACGGCATCTTCTGCCAGTTGTTTATCTTTTAAATACTTCAAGGCTACCCCCAATAATAAGAGGGTGTATCGTTGTAGCAAAACCCCCAACCATTCTTTATCACCTTGCTTTCTATATTGATGTAGCAAGGCTTCATCGGTAAGGTGTATGTATTGATTTTTATGCAAGGATGGATGTATAGCCGTTAGATGAAATTAAGCATCAGTTTCCATAAAAAAACTTCAAGAGTATTGAACAAGTACTATTATGATAATAGCTTTCCAATGACAGGCATTTTTTTAAGCTCTTCTTTTTCTAATTTATAAACTACCAAAAAGAATAACACAAACAAACCAGATGCGGTTACTATTCTTAAGAACAGATGCGGTGTTGCTGTAGCAACAAATTGTTGTATGGCATATAAAACTCCAATCAACAAAACATAGCCTCCTATCCTTTTCACATCATAAGGCACTGCAAAATATTTTTGACCTAGAAAATATGAACACACCATCATCACTACATAACAACTACAAGTAGCCCAAGCACAAGCATACATTCCATAGATAGGAATCAGGAAATAATTCATCAACAAAGTAATGGCAGCGCCTATCAATGTGATATAAATCCCCATACGCATCTTATCGGTTATCTTATACCACACAGATAGGTTGTAATAAATACCTAAAGCAATATTTGCCGCTAATAATATAGGCACTAAACCTACACCACTTCTGTATGAAGAGCCGATAAGTCGCACCCAAACATCAATAAACAATGCGGTAAAAAGGAACGCCACACAAAGGGTAATCACAAACCATTTCATCACTCTGGCATAGGTTTGTGGTGCATTTTTACTATTAGCTTGATTGAAGAAAAAGGGTTCTGCCCCTAATCTAAACGCTTGAATAAACAAGGTGATAAAAATGGCGAGTTTATAATTTGCTGCATAGATACCTACGGTTGTTTTAGCAACGGTTTCATCTGCTAAAAGTAATTTGGGCAACATCAACCTATCTATCGTCTCGTTGACCATTCCACCGAGTCCAATGATAAGCATAGGAGTACTATATCGCATTACTTTCTTCCAAAGATGCCAATCCATCTTCCAACTAAAGCTCCCCCACTCTTTCCATAAAAACAAAAAAGTGATAACTGTCTGGGCTAAGTTGGCAATCAACAACAAGCTTACATTCGTTTGTTTTTGATACCAAATGGAGTAAATATTATCCGAATCAGGATTCACAATTTTCGGACTGTAATAGATAAAAAACACGGTAAGAAAGATGTTGACCAAGATGCCAATGATACGCACGAAAGCATATTTCTTTGGGCGGTCCTCTTGGCGTAATAACGCAAATGGAAGAGCGGCTAAGGCGTCAAAAGCAATAATGAAAGTAGCTAAAACAATATAGTCTGTATGTCCTTGCTGTTCCACAAACTCACTAATAGGCACACGAAACAAGATGAGTAGTCCACTCAATAAGATAGTACTTCCTAGTATCGAATTGAAAAGAGTATGAAATAATGTTTTCTTATCAGCTACTTGAGAGGAAAAACGAAAGTAGCCGGTTTCTAATCCATAAGTAAAGATGATGTTGGCAAAAGCAATTGCTGCATACAACATACTTACATCTCCATAATCTACACGACCCTGTGGTGAATTAAGCAAGTGGGTGATGATAGGAGTTAAAATATAGTTGAGCAACTTTGCCGCTATATTGCTCATACCATACCATACTGTTTGTCCTGCAAGTTTTTTTATAGACACGAACGATTCGAAAATTAATGTTGTAAAAATAGGCTGTTGAAAACTGTTTTTTTACTTATTACTCAACCGCTTTCAATTTGGTAAATTCTTGTTTTAAGATTCCGGTTACTACTAAATCTTCCAGCTTACCGTTGATGAAATAACTTGCTCGCAATACGCCTTCCACTTTACAACCCAATAGCTCGGCTACTTTACCACTTCGGGTATTAGCTACCACAAATCTTATTTCTAATTTATTAAGATGCAGGGTATCGAAGATATGATGAAAGAAGCGCTGAAGGCTTTGCTGAATAATGCTTTTACCTTGATGAGTAGCGGCAATCCAATAACCAATCTGTGCTTTCTTTAATTCTTGCTCCCAATAGTGCATTCCCACTTCCCCAATCAATTTACCTTCTTCAAAAATGCCTAATATAATGCCTTGCTGATAATCTTGTTGCTGATGCGTATAACGGATGTATTCAAGCGAGTGCTCTTCTTTCGTATGCCCATCTACCCAGCGCAACCAAGGTCTTAAATGCTTTCTATTTTCTTGCACCAATAGAAAATGCTCCGCTGCATCATCTACTAGATAAGTGCGGAGCATTAACGTATCGTTTACTGTAAGTGACAGCATCCGACTAGTGTTTAAAATGTCTCATTCCGGTCATTACTAAAGCAAGTCCATGGTCTTTACAATAGTTGATGGTGTCTTGGTCGCGAACGGAGCCGCCGGGCTGAATGATAGCTGTGATGCCCGCTTCGTGTGCCATGCGAGCGCAGTCGTCAAAAGGGAAAAAGGCATCTGAGGCTAATACGGCGCCTTCTAATGAAAATCCAAATTGCTTCGATTTTTCGATTGCTTGGCGCAATGCATCAATTCGGCTTGTTTGCCCACAACCTTTACCGATTAGCTTTTTATCTTTTATTAATGCTATCGCATTTGATTTTAAATGCTTGCAAACAATATTCGCAAACGCTAAGTCTTGTTTTTCCTTTTCGGTAGTTTCACGCGCTCCCCTTTCTTCCCATTTATCATAGGCTTTAGCATCGGCATCTTGCACCAGCACACCGTTTAAGATTCGTTTATATTCTTGTTCTATTGCTAGATTATTCTTTTGTTGTAATAAGATTCTATTCTTCTTTGTTTTCAAAGTTGCCAATGCTTCCGCTTCATAAGTCGGCGCAATCAATACTTCAAAAAACAATTCATTGATTTGGCTGGCTACTGCTGGAGTGATGGTTCGATTGGTAACTAATACTCCGCCAAAAGCACTTTCTGGGTCACCGGATAATGCTGCTGTCCAAGCATTTTCTATCGTATCAGCTAAAGCAACACCGCAAACATTGGTATGTTTGATAATGGCAAATGCCGGCTGCTGAAATTCTCCCATAATTTGAAGGGCAGCATCTACATCTACTAGGTTGTTATACGAAAGTTCTTTCCCATTCAACTTGTCAAATAAGGAATCAATAGCTACATAAAACACTGCAGGTTGGTGTGGATTTTCACCATAACGAAGGGATTGCTTCTGTCCTACTGATAAGAAAAATTCATCGGTGGCTTCATTTCTGAAATATTCTGCTATCGCTACATCATAATGTGCTACTACTTCAAAAGCTTTGGCAGCAAAGGCTCTTCTCTGAGCTAATGTGGTCATACTTTTTTGTGCCCCTAATAAATTGCCTAAGGCTTCATAGTCGTTTCGCTGTGCTACTACCAAAACATCTTGGTGGTTTTTGGCAGCTGCGCGTATCATGGATGGACCTCCAATGTCTATCTTTTCGATAATCAGTTTTTCTTCATCGGTGCTTTTTAAGGTTTCTTCAAAAGGGTATAAATCCACGATGACTAAATCGATAAAAGGAATTTCATATTCATTTACATGAGCTACATCTTCTGCCAACTGACGGCGCGCTAAGATGCCACCAAATAATTTAGGGTGCAAGGTCTTCACTCTGCCGCCAAGGATGGAAGGATAGTTGGTCACTTGCTCTACGGGAATACAAGGAACGCCGAGTCCTTCAATAAATTGTTGAGTGCCTCCTGTAGAATATATAACCACTTCCAATTCGTGTAGCTTTCTTACGATGGGTTCTAAACCGTCTTTATAAAATACCGATATCAGTGCTGATTTTAATTGGCGTTCCATATCTATTTTCTAAAATTTGCCGCGAAGATACTTCGCTTTGTTGTCAGTTTCTATTCTTTGAGTATGTGTTGAGAAGATTGATTTCTAAACCCTTGCTCTCCATGGGATTTCTTCTGCATGATGGATGTGACTGATATACCTAGCTACTACAAACAAAAAGTCGGAGAGTCGGTTGAGGTATTTAATTACTAAATCCGGTACGACATCTTCTTGCTGCACCATACCCACACAGATACGCTCTGCACGACGACAGATACAACGTGCTACATGTGTATGTGACGCTGGCAAGTACCCGCCCGGTAAAATAAATGAGCGCATTTCAGGCAAGGTCTCATTCATGGTATCAATATTTTTTTCGAGCCATTCGATGTCGGTATCGTGTAGGTCGGGTAATTTCATCTTTACTTCTTTGTCCGGATTGGTAGCTAATACTGAGCCTATGGTGAACAGCCTATCTTGAATTTCTCGCAGCCATTCTTTAAGGAGAGTATCTTGTAAACTATCGCTTACCACACCTAGGTAAGAGTTCAATTCATCCACAGTACCATACGCTTCGATACGAATGTGGCTTTTGGGAACTCGTACGCCTCCTATCAAGCTGGTGCTGCCTTTATCACCGGTTTTGGTATATATTTTAAATGCCATTACTAGAAGTTATTTTATAAAAAAATCTTTCATTTTCAGAATTTAATAGATAAAAACTTTAGCA
>CALMXV010000441.1 GCA_937871155.1 uncultured Taibaiella sp.
TGTTGTAATAGGGTACCACACTTAAAATTCCATCTATTTTAGATAAATCATACGCTTTTAACTGCGATAATACTTCAGCAGTATTGTTTCCACCGATACCACAAACAACAGGCACTCTACCAGCTATGGTAGCAACAATAAAAGCAAGTACTTCTTTTTTCTCTTGGTCAGACAAGGTAGGTGTTTCAGCAGTGGTTCCTAAGGCTACCACATAGTTTACACCATGGGTTATTACATAATCCACTAATTTTTTCAATGAAGGGAAATCAACTGCTCCTGCGGAAGTAAAAGGAGTAACTAAAGCTACTCCGGTCCCTCTAAATTTATTCATCATTTTTTTGATAGTTATTTTTATTACGTACTCGGCTATTCAGGCAATTCTTCGTAGAAGCCCATTTTTTCAAATTTTGTAATACGGTCTTCAATTCGTTGCTCTGCATCTACAGCGCTGAGCTCTTTTAATGAGCTTACCAAATACTCTTTAAGCGTTGCTGCCATTGCTTCCGGATTACCATGGGCACCTCCTACCGGTTCTTTTACCACATCGTCCACTAAGTTAAAGCCTTTCATATCTTTCGATGTAAGCTTGAGTTGTTCTGCAGCTTGCACTTTATAATCCCAACTTCTCCAAAGAATGGTTGAGCAATTTTCAGGAGAGATAACAGTGTACCAAGTGTTTTCTAACATAGCTACTTTATCGCCAATACCTATACCTAATGCGCCGCCAGATGCCCCTTCACCTATGATAACACAAATAACAGGCACTTTCAAGTTCACCATTTCAAACAAATTTCGTGCAATGGCTTCGCCTTGTCCTCGCTCTTCAGCTTCTAACCCTGGATAAGCCCCTGGAGTATCTATGAGCGTAATGATAGGACGATTAAATTTTTCTGCCATTTTCATAAGACGCAACGCTTTTCTATAGCCTTCAGGATTTGCCATACCGAAGTTGCGTAATTGACGAGCTTTGGTATTTACTCCTTTCTGTTGTCCTATAACCATTACAGGTGCACCATCCAACTCTGCCATACCACCCACCATAGCTTTGTCATCTTTTACTTGTCGGTCGCCAAATAGCTCTGTAAAATTGGAAAATATCTTCTCGATATAGTAAAATGTATAAGGGCGTTCCGGATGACGACTCAGCTGTACGCGCTGCCATGGAGTAAGGTTTTTATAAATTTGAGCTTTCGTTGCTGCAATTGTTTCTTCCAACTCCTGAATACTTTTAGACATATCAATCTGCTGATTTTTAGCAGACATTTCTTTCAGTTTTTGAAGTTGTGTATATAACTCTTCTATTGGTTTTTCGAAATCTAAGAATTGCATATAGATTGTTTAGTAAGGACAAATGTAAAGGTCTTAAAAAATATTTTCAAGAAGATTTGTTGGTTTGATTTTTTTGTTCTTATATTTGCAACCCAATCTGAAACAAGGATCGGTAGTTCAGTTGGTTAGAATGCCGCCCTGTCACGGCGGAGGTCGCGGGTTCGAGTCCCGTCCGGTCCGCAAAAGCTTCACAAAATGTGAGGCTTTTTTGTTTTATTTCCCTGTGATTTTTTTGTTATTTCAGCATTGGAGTAACCTTATATCCTTTCTCTTTTAAGAGTTGGATTAATCCGTTTATACCCCATAAGTGCCCTGCACCAACAGCAAAAAATGTGGGGCGCTGATCCATTCGCTCTTCCATTCGTTCTATCCACTTCATATTCCTTTCATCTAAAAATGCATTTAAGCTGATATTGTTCTGTTCCGAATTCTTAATAAGCATGTATAGTTTAGATATATTTTGCTTTTTATAAGCTGCTACTAATGCCGGATAATCATTATCGTCGGTGGATTTGGGAGTTTTAATCATCTTTAATATAGCAGCAACAATACTGTCTGCTGGAGCATTTTCTAGTAATTTTAATTGCTCATGTGGCGTTTCTAGCCCTACAATATTCATTTTGAGTTTTTGAGCTTCTTGCATTAGCTCTGTTTCATACGAAAGCTTTTCTGAGCATGTAATCCCATCTGTAGCCATTAATATCATTAAAGCTGTGGGCTTCAGAGATGCTAGAATGGTGTTGCTTAACTGCAACTTATTGTAAAAATATTGCTGCACTAAACTATAATCTTCCGTAGAAAAATACTCGGATAAAGACTTACCGCTGGCATCTACCATTCCTTGTGCTATCTGAAGCATGACCATTGGGTCGTCCATATCCATTTCCAAACACAATTCATTACTTGCTTGAAATGCTTTTTCCATAGCGGCTGTCCAGATATAATCCTCTTTGCATATTAGGTGCATAGTGCCAAACAAATAGGAGGGTTGCTTCATTTGATTGCCCGTAATCTTCCAAAGTAAAGAGTTCGTCTTCTCTAGTATTACTATATCTTTTGTTTGTGCTTTTAAAGTGAGCTTGAATCCTACAAGTAAGCAAATAACCCCTAAGAAATATTTCAATAAAGTATGCATATCCGTTAAAGATAGGGCATTAAACAAATTCAAAAGGCAAGATTCAAAACAGATTCATAAGTCATCGCAACTCTTTGACCCATCATGCTGTCATCACATCACGAAACCAATTATAAAGACTGGATTATTGTAGGTTGTTTGAAGGAAACACTATTCAAATAATAAGGTCAACATAGAAGCTCCTACACCGGCAGCCATTGCCCAAATTTTAGTAGCCGTCAGCATATGATGTTTTGTGCCACTTTCAAAGAATATAGTGGTAGCAATGTGTATAAATACACCGGCAACCATAGGTACAACCACTGCTACAAGGCTATTAACGCTTGCTTGTGAGTCTCCTAAATACGAAGCTGTGATGGCTCCTAATGGGGTAAGAATAGAGAAAAGTAGAATAATGAGTATTGTTGACTTAGTAGATTTAATAGTAGAAGCCAATGTTGCTAAAAGGATTACTTCGGGTAGCTTATGAGCTGTCACAGCCAAAAATAAGGAGGGTTCTGTAGCCGCTGTTTTATATTGAAAACCCAATGGCAACCCTTCCATGAAAGCATGTACTGCCAATCCAATAAAAATAGAATTAAAATGAACCGCATGACTATGAGCATGTTGGTCTTGGTCGTGCTTATGAATATGCCCATGCTCTACTCCATGAGTAAAACGCTGAAGTAACAACTGTAAAAAGAAGCCGACTAAAACATAGATTCCTGCATGATGTCCAGACTCTTCAAAGGTTTCAGGAAGCAGGTGCATAAAAGTGATGCTTAATAAAAAAGCGCCTGAAAACGCTAAAATAGCATTGATATGTTGCTCTATTGTTTTAAAACGAAGGGTTATGGCTCCTCCTAAAAAGGTCATTAAAAACAATAAAAAAACATGTAGTAATTGCATGAAACAGCTAGATTAACGAGTGCAAAAATAATGAGAAGAAACTTTTCAATAACTTTTATTCCTTATAAAGATGTTTAAAGGATTAATCGTAACCATGAGTTTTTATTTCAACTTCAATTTTAATCTTTCTGTAAGCCTTGAGATATTTATCTTATATTTATTCTATCATGAATTCTTATCATTTCAAAAAGCCTCCTTTGCTTACCCCAGAAGCTGGCTTGTTATTGATTGCTGATCCGTTTCTTAAGGACAGTCACTTTATGAGAACAGTAATTCTACTCTGCGAAC
>CALMXV010000442.1 GCA_937871155.1 uncultured Taibaiella sp.
CCCGATCTCAGCCGTTAATTTTTTATCCTTAAAACTTTTTACCGGACACTACTGAAAAATATATGGACTATTTCCTCTTAAATAATAACCTAAATTACCTACATCCACCCAGTTAGTACCATCAAACTTTTTAATGATTAATGTAGAACTGTCACTAACATCTGTTTAAGCTATATAAGGAGTTCCTGCGCTATCTGTTGCAATAGTCGGGTAAAGTGACCTTTTCGAAGCAGTATTAGAAACCAATCCTCCGCTGCCCAATGGTTTCCAAGCACTTTGGGCATATAGCAAATGGGAGGTAAATAAGGTGAGAAAGAGCAGACAGGTTTTCATGACTGTTTTGTTATTCTCAAAGTTAAGCATAAACTCAATACAACTCCCTTGCTTTCAGTAGCGGTTAAAGTAACAAGGAAGTGTATCTATGGTAGCCTAGCATCTAATGCAGGGTTAGTGCATCAGTTTTTCAATGGCTTCATCATAAGCTTGTTTCCATTCTTTAATATTGCCCCAGTCAGCACCATCTATACGTAAATGTCCGTCACCTTTTACAGTACCTATTTTAGTAAATGATTGGTTGCCAAGTTTACCTTCAAAATTTGTCACTTGTGCTGCGGCTACACTAACCACCACTCTACTTTGCGCTTCACCAAATAGATAGGCATCTTTGCGAATAGTATTATCTGAAGCTATCTCAAAGCCCATATTTCGTTGCATACAGCTTTCTACAAGTGCAACAAACAATCCACCTTCTGCCAAATCATGTGCAGAAAGGATGCTCTTATCTTTATTCAAAGCAATGATGGTTTCTTGTAGTTGATATTCTTCTTCCATATCAAAATACGGAGCAGGGCTATGGGTGATGTCATGAATATGATGAAGGTAATCAGAGCAATTCAAATCATTTCTCATGGTGCCTAAAACATAAATACAGTCACCTTCATTCTTAAAGAACATCGTCATTTTTTGATCAAGGGTATCTAAAACACCTACCATACCAATAGTGGGTGTAGGATAAACCGGACCATCTTCACTTTGATTGTAAAAGCTAACATTACCACCAGTAACAGGAGTGCCTAATTTTCTACAAGCTTCACCCATACCGGTTATTGCATTTACAAACTGATAATACACTTCCGGATTATAGGGATTGCCGAAGTTGAGGCAATTGGTAATGGCTACCGGAATACCGCCACTGCATACGATATTTCTAGCTGCTTCACTTACTGCTATCATGCCACCTACTTTTGGATTGGCAAAAACATAACGGCTATTACAATCGGTAGTACAAGCAAGGCCTTTGCTAGTGCCGTGTACACGAATCACCGGAGCATCACTTGGTTCATTCGTATGGGTATTGCCCGTGCCTACCATACTATCATATTGCTCATATACCCAACGCTTAGAGGCGATATTGGGCAACTGAATCAACTGATAGGCTACTGCTTGTAAATCTGCCGGTATCGCTATAGTATCCGGATTAAACTGGTTTATTTTTTCGAAGTAAGCAGGCTCTTTATATTCTCTTTCATACACCGGCGCTCCGCCACCAAGCACTAGGCTTTCTGCCGGTACTTGAGCTATCAGCTCCTCATTCATATAGTAGTTGAGAATACCATCGCCCGTTACGACACCTATCTCTGCACAGTGAATATCCCATTTAGTGAAGATGTCCAAAATTTCTTTTTCTCTTCCTTTTTTAATTACAATCAACATTCGCTCTTGGCTTTCACTAAGTAGCATTTCCCAAGCTTTCATGTTGGATTGGCGAGTAGGCACTTTATCTAAATAAATGTTCATGCCATGCTGTCCTTTTGCACTCATTTCGCTAGTGCTACAAGTAATACCTGCGGCACCCATATCTTGCATCCCTACTAAAGCTCCTGTTTCTACAGCTTCAAGGCAGGCTTCTAGTAGCTTCTTTTCTTCGAAAGGGTCTCCAACTTGCACGGCTGGCAAGTCATTTACACTGTCTTCGCTAATATCTGCTGAGGCAAAGGAGGCTCCTCCAATTCCATCTTTTCCGGTAGCAGCTCCTACAATGAAAATTGGATTACCGACTCCTTCAGAAGTAGCCGATACCATTTTACCGCTTTCAATCACCCCTACACTCATGGCATTCACCAAAGGATTGGTTTGATAACAACTTTCAAAATAAATTTCACCACCTATGGTAGGTACACCAAAGCAATTGCCATAATGCCCAATGCCTTTCACCACACCTTTCAACAACCACTTTGTTTTAGGATTATCCAATTTGCCAAATCGTAATGAATTAAGTGATGCTATAGGACGAGCTCCCATAGTAAAGATATCCCTATGAATACCCCCAACACCTGTGGCGGCACCTTGGAAAGGTTCAATAGCCGAAGGGTGGTTATGTGATTCTATTTTGAATACACAGCCCCAGCCATCACCAATATCTACCAAACCTGCATTTTCTTCTCCAGCTTTCACCAATAATCGTTCTCCATCTCTTGGCAGTGTTTTAAG
>CALMXV010000443.1 GCA_937871155.1 uncultured Taibaiella sp.
ATCAAACTTTTTTTGCCCGAAAATTAAAAATGACTTTTTGAGGGTTGACTAATTAGGATTAAGCCTTTACTCTAATGACTTATTCACTTCAAATTACAAAGTAACATTATCGAACTAAAAACATTCTTTTCATTATTCTACAAAACCATTACTAAATCTAATATCCTACACAAATTTTCTTTAGTTTCGCACTCGCAAAAAATAGTCTAAAGATTATCATGATACCCGCCAAAATTACCATGAATGCCACAGGGCAATTGCAAGTGCCCAACCATTGTATCATCCCTTTTATTGAAGGAGACGGCATAGGGCCAGATGTATGGAACGCCAGTAAATCAGTATTGGATGCTGCCATTGCTTATTGCTATCAAGGTGAAAGAAAAATTGAATGGAAAGAAATGCTTGCTGGAGAAAAATCCTTTAACCAAACCGGTGAATGGTTGCCTGCCACTACATTAGCTACTGCTAAAGAGTATTTAGTTTCCATCAAAGGACCATTGACTACACCAGTAGGTGGCGGCATACGTTCATTGAATGTAGCGCTTCGTCAAGAATTGGATTTATATGTTTGTCTTAGACCTGTACATTGGTTTCATGGCGTGCCTTCGCCCGTTAGGCATCCTGAAAATGTGGATATGGTTATATTTAGAGAGAATACCGAAGACATCTACGCCGGTATTGAATTTAGCTACGATGACCCTAAAGCTGCCCTACTATATCAATTTCTAAAAGATAATAACCTAGCTTCTAAAGTACGGTTTCCGGAGACTACAGCTTATGGCATCAAGCCAGTATCCAAAGATGGCTCTCAGCGCCTTATTCGCTCTGCTATACAGTATGCTATTGAAAAGAAACTACCTTCTGTAACAATTGTTCATAAAGGTAATATCATGAAGTTTACTGAAGGGGGCTTTAAAAATTGGGGATATGAACTAGCAGAAACAGAATTTAAAGAGGCGGTTTATACATGGGGACAATGGGAAGAAACTAAGAAAAATTCGGATGAGGCAACTGCCAATAAAGAAATGAAACTAGCAATTTCATCCGGTAAAATTTTGATTAAAGATTGTATAGCAGATAATTTTTTACAACAAATATTACTAGCACCTAAAGACTATTCGGTGATTGCTACGTTGAATCTCAACGGGGATTATATTTCGGATGCTTTAGCAGCGGCTGTTGGTGGTATAGGTATTGCACCCGGAGCCAACATCAACTATACTACTGGTCATGCAGTTTTTGAAGCAACACATGGTACGGCTCCTAAATTTGCCAATACCGATACCATGAATCCTTCATCATTGCTATTAAGTGGTGTGATGATGTTACAATACATGGGTTGGAATAGAGCTGCAGATTGCATATTAGAAGCACTAAAAACTGCCATTAAAAGAAAGCGTGTTACCGTGGACTTTTACAACCTCATGCATGATGCGACCCTACTAAAGACCAGTGAATTTGCACAAGAAATCATCAAGAGTATAAAAGAAGTACCTATAG
>CALMXV010000444.1 GCA_937871155.1 uncultured Taibaiella sp.
AGATATTATCAATCTTAATGGCAATGCAACTTCTACCTTTGCTCCGCATTGGCATACCCATAATGACAATATGAGTATCATAGATAGAAACACCCTGAAAGCCGTTGGAGAAACCGTATTACAAGTGATATATGAAACAGCTGAAGAAGTAAAAAACCTTTAAACAATCTTAATCATCTAAGCACATTAAAGGAATACACCACTTTAGCTTTGTTGTGTATGCCATAATTTTCGCAAATTTGCACCCTGTTAGCTAAAAGCAGTGAAGGGATTTCCCCCTTCGGTCAAAAACAATCATGAAGTACGAAAGAGAAATCAATAAACGGAGAACGTTTGCCATCATATCTCACCCGGATGCGGGTAAAACAACTCTTACAGAAAAGCTGCTTTTATTTGGTGGCGCCATTCAAGTAGCCGGTGCTGTAAAAAGCAATAAAATAAAGAAAAGTGCTACAAGTGATTTTATGGAAATCGAGCGTCAGCGTGGTATCTCGGTAGCAACTTCGGTAATGAGTTTTGAGTATAAAAATGTATTGATAAACCTACTTGACACACCCGGTCACAAGGACTTTGCAGAGGATACCTATCGGACGCTTACTGCGGTGGATAGTGTAATCTTAGTGATTGATAGTGTAAACGGGGTGGAAGAACAAACTAGACGATTGATGGAAGTGTGTAGAATGAGAGATACACCAGTGATAGTCTTTGTCAACAAACTGGATCGAGATGGTAAGTACCCATTTGACTTGCTGGATGAAATTGAGAAAGAATTGAAAATATCCTTACATCCTTTGTCATGGCCTATTAATATGGGTAAAGAATTTAAAGGCGTATATAATCTATTTGATAAGAGCCTCAACCTTTTTACCGCCAATCAAAAAGCTACAGATGAAAACACCTTACCGATACCCGACATCAACGATGCGTTGCTGGATGCTAAGGTAGGAGAGCGAGATGCAAACCAACTAAGAGAAGATGTAGAACTATTGGAAGGAGTATATGGTGAGCTTTCTGAAGAAGATTATTTGAAAGGAAAAGTCGCTCCGGTTTTCTTCGGAAGTGCGGTTAATAATTTTGGGGTTAAAGAATTGCTTGACACTTTTATTCAGTTTGCACCAAAACCTTTAGGACGAAATACAGACAAGCGTTTTGTGGATGTAGGTGAAGATAAGTTTACCGGTTTTATCTTTAAAATACACGCCAACTTAGACCCTCGACATCGCGATAGGATTGCCTTCCTTAGAGTTTGTTCAGGGAAATTTGAACGTAACACGTATTATAAACATACGCGCTTAGATAAAGAAGTGCGATTTAGCAATCCATATTCTTTCCTTGCCAGAGAAAAAGACGTTATTGAAGAAGCGTACCCTGGGGATGTTGTGGGGCTTTTTGATACAGGCAATTTCAAAATAGGAGATACCTTAACTCAGGGCGAAGACTTACAATTCACGGGTATTCCTACCTTCTCCCCTGAGATATTTAAAGAGTTGGTGAATAAAGACCCGATGAAAACGAAACAACTGGAAAAAGGGATTCGACAATTGACCGATGAAGGCGTAGCGCAATTATTTACCCAACATGGTGGCAATAGAAAAATTATCGGTTGTGTAGGAGAGCTACAATTTGAGGTGATTCAATACCGCTTATTACAAGAGTATGGTGCTGCTGTAGCCTTTATGCCCCTTAGCTTTTATAAAGCCTGCTGGATAACCGGTGACAAAAAGAAAGTAGAAGACTTTGCCCGTTTTAAACAATCTAATATCATGGAAGATAAAGAAGGCAACCTCGTTTACTTAGCGCAAAGCGAGTGGTTTTTAAATACCGAACGTCAAAACAATCCTGATATAGAATTCCATTTTACGAGCGAGTTTAAGACAGAAAAAAAATAATCATTCAACTTATAGACAAAATATTTTTCAAGCCCAACTGTTGCAATTGCAGTTGGGCTTTTCAACACGCGTATTATCAAATTGGGGTGGAAGAATTTTGTTGAAAACATTAAACGATATAATTGTCTTTTATTGCCGAAAAGACATTTACCTTTGCCAAAATTTTAATTTTAAGGGTTCCATTTTATGATTAAAATCATAACAATACAGAATAATTGATAATTGGAATCAGCTAATATCCCTTATGAAAAATAGAATTTTACACGCAGCTGAGTACATAAAATTTACTTGCGTATCCAATGTTAAAGGCAACAGTAATTCAACGCTATGCAGATTGACTACAACATTTTAATCACTTATGGTGGCTATGCCAAGCGATTTGAAAAAGATACTATTATTTTTCACGAAGGGGATTCCCCCAACTACTTCTATCAAATTTTAGAGGGTGAAGTGAAAGTTTATACTTCCAATAATGAAGGGAAGAACTTGACACAAGCCATCTTTAAAGCCGGAGATAGTTTTGGTGAAGCACCGTTACTTTTAGCAAAGCCCTATCCAAGTTCAGCACAAGCACAAGTAGCCAGTGTGGTTATCCGAATGCCCAAAGAGCGGTTATTGGAAATTTTAATGGACTACCCTGAGATAACCCATGATTTACTTTTTACCTTTGCCAATAGACTATATAGCAAGGCAAAATCAGCACAAGTATGGGTAAGCCCAACACCGGAAGAAAAGATTATGCATTTTTTGAAAAACATACAAAATACTGCTGAACAAAAGATGCAACAAATTCCTTTTACCCGTCAACAGATAGCAGAATTTACCGGACTAAGAGTAGAAACTGTAATAAGAACGATTCTTAGGATGAATAAAGAAAAGAAGGTGAAACTTCTAAACCATAAAATTTATTTTTAATTTTCTCTTTAGCATGAACACACAGAAATGGTTCCGTATAGCAATATTTAATATTATCGTAGTGGCACTATATGGGTCGTTGATGCGTTATAAAATAGCTTTCGATTTTCCTTTTTTCAATCAAAAAAACTTACTACATGCTCACTCCCATTTTGCTTTTGGTGGATGGGTGAGTCATTTAATTTATACGGGCTTAGCTTGGTTGGCTGCCAAGTACCTTTCTGCTGAAAAGATTAAAAAATATCATTGGTTGATACTAGCCAATCTTATTTGTTCGTTTGGTATGTTGATAGCGTTTACTATCGAAGGCTATAAATTTACTTCTATCACTTTTTCTACTTTGACCCTTATAGTAAGCTTTATTTATGGATGGGTTTATATCAAAGATTTGAAAAGCTTCCCTGCCAACAACCCATCAGCACCTTGGATAAAGACAGGGCTTCTTTTAAATATCTTATCGGCAGCAGGACCTTTAGCCTTAGCTTATACAATGGCAATCAAACATGTTGATTCCTATTTTTACTTAGGTTCTGTTTATTATTATTTACACTTTCAATATAGTGGTTGGTTTTTCTTTGGTAGTATGGCATTGGTGATTGCTGCATTACCTAAAGGGTTTCCTTCATTACACAATCAATTCAAGGTATTAGCTGCCACAGCCATTCCTACATTCTTTCTTTCTATCTTATGGGCAAAGCTTCCGATGTGGTTGTATATACTAACCGTAATAGCAACAGTGATACAATTTGTTACTTGGATAATAATTCTTAAAAAATTACTAACCTTAAAAAACTATAAAGCGGAACAAACCTATCCTAATTGGGTAAATATCTTTTTCATTGCTGCGCTTTTTTCTATAACGGTTAAATTCTTATTGCAAACTATTTCTGTAATTCCTTCACTAAGCCAGTTAGTTTTTGGATTGCGTCCAATTGTCATTGCTTATTTGCACTTAGTACTCTTGGGTGTTTACAGCTTATTTTATATTGGATATTTGTTTGCCAACCAATGGTCGGCTATAACTCCATTAGCTAAAATTTCTGCATTTTCATTTTTAGTAGGAGTCGTATTCAACGAGCTATTTTTAGGCGTACAAGGTATCGTAGCATTTGCCTATATACCCATTCCGCATATTAATGAGTTATTGTTTTTTGCTGCTATTTTGTTATTCTCTAGTGCCCTATTCTTATACTTGTCACAATGGAGGAAGCCCCGTACAAACTCATAATAACGTTATAAGAAATCGATACAATTGAACGTTTAGATACTATATTTGTCGCCATTATGATTCTTTCAGACAAGACCATTTTAGAAGAAATCGAAAAAGGCACTATTAAAATTGCACCATTTCGCAGAGAGTGCTTGGGCAGCAACAGCTATGATGTGCATCTTGGAAGTACATTAGCAACTTATAAAGAACATATTCTTGATGCTAAGAAGCACAATACCATCGAGCATTTTGAAATACCGGATGATGGTTTTGTTTTGTACCCTCATATTTTTTATTTAGGGGTTACCGAAGAATATACCGAGACTCATGCTCATGTTCCTTTTTTAGAAGGGAAAAGTAGTACCGGTAGATTAGGAATCGATATACACGCTACAGCAGGCAAAGGAGATGTAGGTTTTTGTGGTAACTGGACCTTAGAAATTTCAGTAAAACAACCGGTAAAAATTTATAAAGGAATGCCTATCGGTCAGCTTATTTATTTCCCTGTAGATGGTGAGATAGAAGTAAAGTACAACCAAAAACAAAATGCAAAATACAGCGGGCAACCGAATATGCCGGTAGAAAGCATGATGTGGAAGAATCGGTTTTAGGGTGTGAAGTTTTGGTCTTAATAGCTACCCATTCGAATTTCACTTGCATCCATTAAAAAAACGGTATCCTTATTGGTGATTAGAGCACATAAGGATACCGTTTCTATTTTATCAATGTCTAATCCATTACTTCTTCGATAGCTGTTATTAATTCAGCACGAGAAATAGGTGTTCCTTTTATTTTATTAAAACCTTTGGCATCTATCATATACTGATCGCGGATAATTTTTATCAACTGACCGTTATTGATTTCTGGAATCAGGATGTTATTATATTGACTGAGCATTGTTCCTAGATTTCTAGGAAAAGGGCGTACATGGCGAAGATGCGCATGAGCTATCGACTTGCCTTGTGCTTGCAAATAAGCCGCTGCGGATTTTATGGAGCCGTAAGTAGAACCCCAACCTAACACTAAGACCTCTCCAGATACTGGACCACTATCCAAG
>CALMXV010000445.1 GCA_937871155.1 uncultured Taibaiella sp.
TCCAATAGTAGCATTTATAGCATTTACTACCGTTTGAATTTGTACATCGTTTACACCACATACTACTAAACCATTTCCTTTCTTCAATTCAGTAGCTGCACTTACGATACTTTCGTTAAGTTTTTTACTAGCAAAAGAAGGATTAGTACCATTTAATGCATTGTGAATAGCAACAACTACAGCACCATACTCAGATGGTTTACAAGTAGCGCGCACATCAGCTGCTGCACCTGAAATAGTATGCAATGCTTCAAATTGGAAGTGTTTAGCCATTTCAGGTTTCTTAGCACTTACTTTACGAGCTTCGCTGTATTGTTTTGAGAATTCAACAGGTGACAACCAAGTACCTAAGAAATCCGCTCCAACGCTCACAATAGTTTTAGCAGCATTGAAATGATAGGAAGGCAAAGCACGTTTACCATAGCAAGCTTCATTTGCTAACAACATACCTGCATAAGATACACCATCATAAGTTACATGCTTGAAATTTGGATATTTTGCAAGAAACTGAGCTAAAACATCTTTTGAAGTTGGGCTAATGATAGAAGAAGTAACCAAGTAACCTTGCTTTGTAGCTTGTGCTACTAGAGCCTCTTTAACTTTTTTATCTACATTTTCAAAAGTAGCTTCTTTTTGGTCAATATAAGGGTGACGCAAACGAGCTTTATCATAAAGATTTAAAACAGAAGCCTGAACCTTTGCTGATGTAGCACCTTTTGTGATAGGACATTTTTCGTTACCTTCAATTTTTATTGGTCGACCATCTCTAGTTTTAATTACGATAGAGCAATATTCTCCACCATCAACAAATGTAGAAGCATAAAAATTAGGAACACCTGGTGTAATATCTTCCGGCTTAATTGCATACGGAATCACTTTTCTTACAGGCATTTCACAGCTAGAAGCTAGTACAGCAGCTGCAGTTCTAAAACCTAGATATTTCAAAAAGTCACGACGTGGTGTATTCGCATCAAGAAGATTACCGCTGATGTCAAATGGAAGATCTTCTTTGAATTCATCCGCTTGTTGTGGAACTTCCTTGTTCTGAAGCTCCTCTACACCCATCCAATATTGTTTTTGATTCATAAATTATATAAAATTCAAAAAACTAAAGTTTCAAATTCACAATGCCAACTACACAATTACTAAAATATATTTTTAAAGTTCTTTATCATCACCTATCTCTGAAGATAAGTTTTTGCTGCTTGCTTAAAGCTGTTTTCTATAATTATTTTTCTTTAAGCACTTTTACTCTTAATAGTGACATTTTTGACACTCTAACCCACCTATATCTTCTACTGTTACTCCCTTACGTTTTCCACTCTTTATTTCTTCATGATATTTCTCGAAAATGCTGTAATAATTATTATTCGCGAACTGTACTTCAGTTTGTCTATGACAATTCACACACCAACCCATAGATAAAGGTGCAAACTGATATACTTCATGCATTTCTTCTACTGGACCATGACAACGTTGACATTGTACTTTACCTGCTACTACGTGTTGAGAGTGGTTGAAATATACATGGTCTGGAAGGTTATGTACTTTAACCCATTCAATTGGTTTAGTTATAATATTTCCATTTGCGTCACGTTTGTAATCTTTCTTTGATGGATCCCATCCGGTATGTTCGTATAATTTTTTGATTTCAGCGGTTCCATCCACCTCTTTACCTTCTGCTGTCACCAACTTCTCTTCGCCAGTGTATTCGCTGATTTGTTTATGACAGTTCATACAAACATTTGGAGATGGTACCATTGCCATTTTACCTTTATCAGCACTTGAGTGACAATATTGACAGTTAATTTGATTAATACCTGCGTGAACTTTATGTGAATAGAAAATAGGTTGCTCCGGCTCGTAATTTTGTTGTCTTCCTATTTCAACAGCTCCATTGGTAAACCAATAACCACAACAGATAAACATTACGATAACTCCGATAGCTATAAATACTTTATTTCTATAGAAAGGCACTTCTTTTACATTTGGCACCCCTTCAGCATCATTTGCAATACGACGAAGACCTTGATTGGCACGCCAAAGAATGATTAATACAATCAATAAAGCTATAGTAACAAATGTATAGAGCCATGTATTATCTGATGTTTCAGGAGCACCGCCTGCTGCAGGAGCTGTTGAAGGAGCTTTAGGGGCTTCTACAGAATTTACATAAGTAATGATAGCATCAATATCTTCATCTGAAAGGGTAGCAAACCCTGGCATTGGAATTTTATTCCATTTGTTGAAAACTTCAACAGCTGCTTTATCACCACTTGCTACTAACCCTGACGAGTTTCTGATCCAGTCATGTAACCATTTCTTACTTGGTACACGAGCATCTACACCTTTTAAGGCAGGACCCGTAGCATCTTTTAAGGGATTATGACAAGCGGCACAATTAGATTGGAACAATGCTTTACCATCAGGAGCGGCAAATGATGTATAATGGCTTAAGAACAATGCCATTATCATTATGATGGAAGTTCTTGCGATTTTTAGATACATTGGCTTTTTGAATTCTGTCACAGGAATAAACAAATTCGGAAATTAACTTTCCTTTTACGTGAAACGAGGCAAAACTACAACACAAACTGCAAAAGTTATAACGATTTTTGAAAAATTTTTTCCTTTATTGACAAGGGTTTCAGCCTATATTTTAATATTGGCTATTTGACACTGTCATTTTTTTGTCAGAAAAAGAATGAATTTGATTGTTGTTTTTAAGATTGCTTTCTGTTAATTTTTTTATGATTTCTTTATTCAACATTTAGTTCTTGACTCTAAATTTTCTATTTAATTACAAACGCTACATTTTAATCAACAGTAATCACATGTGGTTTATCTACTTTAGTATCTAGATTAACTTTCGGTGGTTTGGTTCCAAATTTACCCGTGTTATTATCAGGTGTTCTATCTATCAATTTATGATAAGGGTCAATACCTGCTGATGTTGGCTTTTCTTTCACCCATATTTCAAAGGTCTTTTCCGGTAGGTCCATCTTGATGCGTTGTAGATAAAGTTCTTTATCAAATTTTTGGTTTTTCTTTTCAGTGAAAACTCCAATGTCTATATAATCTGCAATAGGAACCTTTGTTTGTTTGCCTACACTATCCGACCGAAATTTTGCACTGCCTACAGTAAGTTTCACCAAGTATCCACCACCTTTTGCAGGTTGAAAAGAAAGGTCTTTGACATAGTTTTCGTAGATAGTAATTGTCTCAAACATATCCTTAATGATATATTGTAAAGAGTCCGGTGTTGCTGCACGTATTTCATTTATAAACTCAATTGCATTAGTATAAGGCGGCTCTTGAAATGCTACTTTATGAAGGTATTGACTCAAGGTTTTGTTAAGTGCTTCTTCTCCTAAATAATCTCTCAAAGAATACATGATTACACTTCCTTTGTTATAATGGATATAGCCCTGGTTTTCGCAAAGCATCAACGGTACTTCGCTTTTGGTTTCTAGGGTTCTTCCCTTTAAGTAATCATCCAACTCATACCTCAAGAATTTTTTCATTGCTTGTTTTCCGTATTCTTTTTCCATCACCATTAATGCACTGTATTGGCTCATCGTTTCCGACATCAACACACTTCCTTGTACATTGCCACCAATCACTTGGTGCGCCCACCATTGATGCGCAACTTCATGTGCAGTAACATAAAAAGGAACATCAATTTTATTCGGGTCATCCTCGACTTTAGTAATGAATCCTATACTTTCTGAAAATGGAATGGTATTTGGAAAAGATTGAGCGAAGTTGGCATATCTTGGAAACTCAATAATGCGAATTTGATTATGTTGGTATGGGCTAAAATTCCTAGTGTAATAAGCTAAAGATTGCTTAATACTTTTAATCATTCTGTCCACATTATACTCATGACCTTTGTTGTAGTAAATCTCGATATTTACATCTTTCCAACGATCTCGTTTTACTTCATATCTAGCACTTAAAAATGAATAAAAATTTAGGATAGGACTATCCATCTTATAAGTAAAATATCGTCTTCCATTTTGGTTCCATTCCTTCTGAAGATATCCCGGCGCGATAGCTATTTGATCCTTGCTAGTACTGATGGTAGCTTCGAATCGAATCCAGTCGGCGTCTTTTGATATATAGGTATTCCTTCTGGCAAGACTATCTGAAATAGCTGCCATTCTTGGCTTAGGCAATAAGCCATACTTTTTTCTTGCTACATTTTCTCCTAGTTCTGCATCTGCATTATATCCGATTGAAGGGAACAACATATTGTTTATAAAAGTGCCGTTGTTGACTACTGACATATCTGTTGTGCCGTTTTCAAAACCATGTTGAGTATATCTTAATTTAAATGTAAAATCTAAGCTGTCTTGAGGCTGTAAAGGTTGTTGAAGTTTTATCATCATCACGCCAAAGTGCTTATCATCTATAAGGGTTGTGTACGGCTTACTTATAACAAAAGGCTGGTAGTGATATTTTTGATCTGCATCGCTTTGATAATTGATGAAGAGGGTATCAATAGGCTGTGTATGTTTATTCTTCAACGTATAAACTCCTATTGCTTCAAAGCCACGCGTATCTGTAAATAAATCAAGTTTTATATCCGATGCTACAACGCGAGGTTGTAATGTATGCTCATAAGGTTTATACTTTTTTTCAAAAGCAACGGCTTCCATCTCCATTTCTTTTGGTGTATAAATTTTATTTAGCACATTAGTATTATAAAAAATATAACCACCTGCACTAACTGCAAATACCAAACAAAGAACAAGGGCTAGTTTATGTCCCTTATTAAAATCTGCTTTTGCTAAACGATAACGTGATTTCCATCTTTTTTCTTTTCCTCTTGAGAATATCATAATTGCAAATAGCCCTAAGACTAAGACAATACTACCCCAATAACTATTATACAAAAACCAAGTAGCCGTAGTATGTCCATAGCCATTCATATCAGAATAAGGCATCGCCGGCCCATCTGAGCCAAACATATAAATTTGATTATTCCACTCCAGTAAACTGAACACAATACTCATAAATAACAACGGCACTAAGGATAAGAAAAAGCCTAAGTATTTATTAGGAGTGTACACTTGAACGGCTAAACATAAACCAATAGTAATGGAAAAGCCCACAAGCATTCTAAAAGCTGAAATAAGATAATGGAAGGGTTCAATATTCGTATAGCTCATAGAAAGCTGAATACTAATGCCGGTAAGAATGGTAATGATTTCCAACACAGCAACCACACCTATTAACCCTAAGTATTTTGAAAAATATAGCTGTGTATTGCTTACAGGAGTGGCGCCTACCAATTCATCCACTTTCTCTTCTCGTTCTCGCCATATAATAGTACCTGAAAAAAACACTACTAGTATGAGAATAAAAAACTGAAAGATACCCGCAACGTTCTCTAAGATTTTATAAGTAACCGGATAGGTAGCGGTTTCATACATCGCATCCATATACTGAGCAAGTACAAACATCATCACCATACCTAAAGCACTAATGATAATAAAGAAGGAACTTTTTACCATTTTCAAAAACTCAAACTTGGCTAGATACGCAAGGTTTTTCCACTGTGCCATGAAGCTAAAGTCTTGTTTGGGAATTGGTAATTGGCTTAATGGTATTTGTCGATCGCTGGTAATAGTTTCATCACTTGATTTTCTTTTCCACCATACAAATGGTTGTAAAAATTGTGAGAAACTAAATTTATAATAACTAATAAAAGTCAATAAGCCTGCAATGCTCAACCATAAAATACGATTGTAAAGGATAGTTCCTGAAAACGGTACCAATAAAGTGTTTTTCTCCTCAGGAGTCCAATATTTTGTTGTTTGTCGAAAGGCTTGTGCTCCAAAAGGCTCAAGAATAGCAGCTATTGTGCTGTTATCTAATTTAGCCGTTATACTACTTGTGATAATACGAATCACCAATAGGATAATACAAAAGAGATAGGCTGAAAGTGTATTGCGGGTATAGGTAGTAATAGCAAAAATGATGATGCCTATTAATAGGATATTGGGTATCGTAAATATGATAAATGGTTGAAGGAAATTAATGATTTTAAAAGCACCCATCAAAGGTGTTCCTAAGCCAAACAACGTACCTACACAATAACCTAATAGCTGTCCTAAGAATACAAATATAGCCACACAACATACCGCTAAAAAGCGACCAAAGAAATAATCTGATTTTGATAAGGGCTTCGTAAAGAAAAAAGGATATGTGTTGTACTGATAATCTTTTTGAATTGCTGTAGCCATCAATGCCACGAGGATGACACTATTCACCAATCCAAGGATATTATTATTCATGCCTGCAAGTATGCTTGATACGGCAAATGCGGAGTTAGCTATTGTATTAGAGTCGTGTTGAGCTACATCAAAAACACCGGATACAGCCAAGCCAACAAACAACGACAACGCAAAGAAAATAACGAAATAGATATAGGTGGCCGGTTTCTTAGCATGTTGTTTCAGCTCAAAGAA
>CALMXV010000446.1 GCA_937871155.1 uncultured Taibaiella sp.
ATTGAAAAAGCACAAGATTGGTTAAAGACAGAAAAACCATTCAAAGAAAATACCCCCAATAACCTTCTTCCTGAAATTCCAAAAAAAGTAGAATTTGCAACATTAAGGGAATCAATTGATGATTTACAAAACGAAATCAATAATTTCTTCAATGAATTTGAAACTACTAAGAAGAAATATGTGCTAAGTCCATTTTTTGGGGAATTAGATTTCGGTATGTCTATTCAACTCTTATATAAACATAGTACCCATCATCTAAGACAGTTTGGAGTTAATGTAACCTTATAAATATTCAAACTCAAATGAAAAGAGGCAGTACCACATTGTTGGAGCTGCCTCTTTTATGTTTTAGAACAACGAGATTACAAACGAGATTTTACATTTGCAATGTCTTGAATACGCTTTTCTGCAATGCGTATAGCTGCTGCTTGTGTATGAATTTTTTCAGTTTCGGATAGTTGATAAATATCTAATGTACGGTCGTATATTTTTTCAATATTTCCCATTACACGCTCACGGTTGTAGCCATCTAATTCTGCAGCTACGTTGATAAGTCCACCGGCATTTATCAAAAAGTCCGGAGCATAAATGATTCCTTTCTTTATTAATTCGGGTCCATGCTCATTTTCTACGGCTAATTGATTATTAGCAGCTCCGGAGATGATCGGACATTTCATCTTTGCAATGCTTTCGCTGTTTACCGTAGCTCCTAAAGCACATGGTGCATAGATGTCAATATCTAAGTCGAAGATAGTCGCATTATCTACAACTTCTACAACCGAAAATTTACTAACAGTTTCTTTAAGTTTATCCTGATTTATATCGGTAATATATACTTTAGCACCCTCTTCTACCAAGTGTCCTACTAAGTATTGACCAACATGACCTACCCCTTGTACTAAGATTTTTTTACCGGATAAGCTATCATTTCCCCAATGCTTTTTTGCAGAAGCTTTCATGCCTACAAATACACCATAGGCAGTAAAAGGAGAAGGGTCTCCGCTACCACCCATATACTCTGGTACGCCTGTTACGTGTGAGGTTTCCAAAGCAATAAATTCCATATCACGTGCCGATGTGTTTACATCTTCAGCTGTAATATATTTACCATTTAGACTATCTACAAACTTACCGTAACGACGCCATAGTGCTTCACTTTTTTGTTTGGGGTCTGCAATAATTACAGCTTTACCACCACCTAAATTCAATCCACTGATTGCAGCCTTAAATGTCATCCCACGACTAAGACGTAAAGCATCAATGATAGCTTCTTCATGGCTGTTATAGTTCCAAAGACGAGTGCCACCCAATGCTGGTCCAAGAGTAGTATTATGAATACCAATAATAGCATTCAACCCTGAATGAGGATCATGACAAAATACCACTTGTTCATGTCCCATTTGTTGCATATGTTCGAATACCGATTGCTGCATGATTTTTAAAAATTTGCCGCAAACCTAATCAATTTGTATTGATTTTACTCCATCTTGTGACAAATATCATCCTTAAATGAAACTGAAAATTTAGATAATCATAAATGGTGAATAAATATTGAATGTATAGATATTTAGCAAATAGACTACTAAAGCAATTTTAAAAGCTGGTTTTGCAAGCAACTCCACTCAATAGTTTTGCATTAATAAAAAATGCTACCCGAAATTGAGTAGCATCTTAAAAAAATATTTTGATAATTATCCTTTATTAATAGTGTTTTTAGCTTCAATGCTTAAGGTAGCATGTGGTACAGCACGAAGACGAGCTTTGTCTATAAGTTTACCAGTCACACGACAAATACCATAGGTTTTGTTTTCGATTCGCATCAAAGCTTTTTCCAAATGACCAATAAATTGAATTTGACGGCTAGCCATTTGTGCAAGTTGTTCACGTTCCATGGCTCCACTACCATCTTCCATATTCATGTAACGATTTTCAGTATCATCAGTGCCTGCTTCATCTTTGCGGGTAATCAAGCCTTGTAAATAGGTTAACTCTCTACGAGCCGTTTCCATTCTAGTAACAATTAATTCTTTAAACTCAAGTAATTCATCATCACTATATCGTTTTGTAGTTTCGTTTGTATTCATAGGTATTGGGTCTAAAATAGATTTTCCTTTGGGTTTAAATTCTTCTGGTGTATTGATTATTTCTTCTTGTTTAGTTTTGCTTTCAAGTTTTCTGTGTGCTACTATAACTGTAGGTTTAGCATCTTCTTTTACTACTGGTCTAGAGATTGGAGTCACAGGACGAACGGGTGCTGTAATTTTTGTTATAGTTTTTATGGGTTTCCCTTTTCCAGTAACTGTCGTTTTTTTGCTGACAGCTTTTTTAATAGTAACAGCTTCAACATTTTTAACTACTTTCTCCACTTTAGTAGTTGATACTTTTTTAGCAGGAACTACAACTTTCTTAATTGCTGCTTTTTTTACAGGAGTAGGTTTAGCAATAGGTTTTACTACTTTTTTTGCAGGTGCAGCTATCTTTTTAGGGGCAAGAACTTTTTTAGCAACTACTTTTTTAGCAACTACTTTTTTAGCAGGTGCTGATTTAGAGCTGTTTACCACCTTTTTAGCCACTTTCACAGCTACTTTTTTGGCAACTACTTTCTTTTTAGCTGCTACAACAGGTTTTGCAGCTTTTTTAATAGGAGTGCTTTTTGCTACCTTTTTAGGGGCTGACGCGACTACTTTTTTAGCTGGTACCGCCTTTTTAGCTGGTGCTGCTTTTTTGGTAGGTGTAGTTTTTTTGATTGTTTTAGCAACCGGTTTTTTCGAAGTAGCCATGTTGTTACAATTTAGATATTACTATTTTTAATACTGTATCATTAACTTCTATTTCTACACCATCTTCAATTTCAGGTGAAAAGATAATAGAATCTGCTAAAATTTCCGTGCAAATATAATCGTTAAAATTAATTATTGAAGTTTTCAACGATTCAATTTCTTGAATTTTGACTAATATTCTATCAGTAAGTTGAAAATCATTGTCTTTCCTTAATTTCTGAATTCTATTTACTAGTTCTCGTGCATTTCCCTCTTCTTGTAATGCAGGAGAAATGGTATTATCCAGGGCGACTGTTAATGTACCTTTATTTGCTACTGACCACCCTGGTATATCTTCTGCAATCACATCAACATCTTCAATTTTTAACTCAAAATTTTCCTCTTGAATTTTGATATTCAAAGATTTGTTTTTTTCTAAATTTGAAATTGCTTGTTGGTCTAGCTGAGAAATTAAAGTAGCCGCTTCTTTCATTTTAGCACCAAGTCGCACGCCTAATTGTTTGAAGTTTGGCTTTAGTTTCTTTTTAATAATGCCATCAGTATCAGTAGTATATTCTATTTCTTTTACATTCACTTCAGACTTTATCAATCCTTCCATTTTACTGAGCTGACTTTTCATTTTATCATCTAAAACAGGAATCAGAATTTTTTGTAACGGCTGACGAACTTTGATATTTACAGCCTTTCTTATAGAAAGTACTAAAGAGGAGACCTCTTGAGTAAGCTTCATTCGTTCTTCCAAATCAAAATCAATTGCATCTTCTTCCGCTTTTGGAAAATCAGCTAAGTGAACAGAAGTAAATTCTAATCTTTTGGTGATTGTATTTAAATTACTATACATCCAGTCAGCAAAAAACGGAGAAATAGGAGCAATAAGTCTTGATATGGTTTCTAAACATTCATAAAGTGTCTGATAAGCTGCAATTTTATCTTGTTCATATTCCCCTTTCCAAAAACGACGACGACATAATCTTACATACCAATTGCTTAAATGTTCGTCTAAAAACGTTTCGATGGCTCTGCCGGCAATGGTTGGCTCATAATCATCAAGAGCTTGTGTAACTTCTTTTATCAGGGTGTTTAATGAAGATAAAATCCATTGATCAATTTCAGGACGCTGAACTAATGGGATGTATTTTTCTTTAAAACAGAATCCATCCACATTGGCATACAGTGCAAAAAATTGGTACGTATTATATAAAGTGCCAAAAAATTTACGTTGTACTTCTTTAATTCCTTCAATATCAAATTTTAGACTATCCCAAGGTGATGCATTGGTAATTAGATACCATCTAGTTGCATCTGCACTATATTTTTCAATCGTCTCAAATGGGTCAACGACGTTTCCGACACGCTTACTCATTTTATTACCGTTTTTGTCGAGCACTAAACCATTAGAAACAACCGTTTTATAAGCCACACTATCAAAGAGCATCACCCCAAGTGCGTGAAGTGTATAAAACCAGCCTCTTGTTTGATCCACGCCTTCGGCTATAAAATCAGCAGGGAAATTATTACTTAATTCTGTTTTAGGGTGCTTGTCAAAAGGGTAATGTAATTGGGCATAAGGCATTGCACCACTATCAAACCAAACATCTATCAAGTCCGGTTCTCTATGCATTGCTTTCCCTCTACTATCTGCAAGGATTATTTGATCCACATAAGGTTTATGTAAATCCAACTTGCCTTCTAAAATTTTATATAAGTTAGAATGAGTAATTCCTAATTTATCTGTAAGATCTTTAATTAAAGAATTGTTTTCGTTTACTTCTTTAAGTAAATCTTGTAATTGATTTAAATTGAGTGTTTTATTTGCCTTTTCAGTTTCGTCAAGTAGCTCACTTATACTACCAATACATTTAGTTTCTTCGCCATCTTCACTTACCCAAACCGGCAATGGAGTACCCCAAAACCTAGAGCGACTTAAGTTCCAATCAACCATATTTTCCAACCAATTTCCAAACCGCCCTTCTCCGGTTGCTTTAGGTTTCCAATTGATTGTTTTGTTTAATTCAATCATCCGCTCTTTAACTGCAGTAGTTTTTATAAACCAAGCATCTAATGGGTAATAGATGATAGGCTTATCTGTTCTCCAACAATGGGGATAGGTATGTTCGTATTTTTCTACCTTAAATGCCTTGCCTTCAAGTTTTAATTTTACGGCAATATCTACATCAACGTCTTTATATTCAGCATCGTTTTTGTAGTTTTTAACATATCTATTTGAAAATTCTCCTAATCCATCAACAAATTTCCCTTCCTTATCTACCATGGTTAGAATACCTAGTCCGGTATTTTTCCCAACTCTAAAATCATCTGCACCAAAGGCAGGAGCCGTATGAACGATACCAGTTCCGTCTTCGGTGGTAACAAAATCTCCAGACTACTCGCCAAGGATTCCCATTAGTAGCTGCTTGATTATTAGCTTCGAAAGGAAGCAATTGTTCGTATCTTAGATTTTCTAACTCTGTTCCTTTATAAGTTGCAATTGTTTCCCAAGGAAGATTTTTTCCATCAGAAGCATAAGTCGCAAAATCTGCATTCTCATTTTCCGGTTTAAAATATTTGCCAACCAGAGCTTTAGCTATTATAACATGAATAACATCCTGTGTATAAGGGTTGAATGTTTTTACTAAAACATAATCTATTTTTGGGCCAACCGTTAATCCACAATTGGATGGCAATGTCCATGGGGTAGTGGTCCAAGCTAAATAATAAATTGGTGTTGTAATCTGACTAGGAAAAATAGTAGTATCAATCGCTTTAAACATTGCTACTACTGTTGTATCCTTTACATTCTTATACGTACCGGGTTGGTTCAATTCATGTGAACTAAGCCCTGTACCGGCTGCTGGTGAATA
>CALMXV010000447.1 GCA_937871155.1 uncultured Taibaiella sp.
CAAAAGCTAATGACCATTTACCGCTTCCGCTTATTCCCGTTATAACTACTAGTTTGTTTTTAGGTATTTTAAGATCAATATTTTTTAGGTTATGAGTTCTAGCTCCAAAAATTTCAATATTGCTCACTTTATTCTAATTGCTTTTTAATAAATAGGGATATTTTAGAGGTGCTATTTATAGGATTTAAATAAGGAGTAGGTGAAACAGTCCGACCGAAAGGACATTAATGTTTTCTTTCAATCACATAATTAACTAATTCTTTCATGGCCGCCTTCGCAGGGCTTTCCGGAAACTGTTCAAGCATTAGAAGAGCTTCTTCTTTATAGGAAGTCATTTTAGCATGCGCATATTCAATTCCTCCATGTTGCTTTACTAAATTTATTACTTCATTTACCTTCTCTTTATTAGTATTTTGGTTTTTGACGATGTAGATTATTTTCTTTTTGGTGGAAGCATCAACTACTTGAAGAGTGTAAATCAATGGTAGCGTCATTTTCTTTTCCTTGATGTCAATGCCTGTTGGTTTACCGATATTATCCTGTCCATAATCAAACAAATCATCTTTTATTTGAAATGCGATGCCAACTTTTTCTCCAAACAAGCGAAACAGTTCAGCCGTTTCTTGATTTTCTGTAGCAGAATAGGCACCTGCTGCACAAGCTGCCGACAATAAAGAAGCTGTTTTTGCCCGAATTATTTCAAAGTAAATATCTTCTTTGATATCTAATTTTCTGGCTTTTTCCATTTGCAACAATTCTCCTTCAGCCATTTCCTTTACAGCTCTAGAAGTAATGTGAAGAATAGGATAATCTTGAAATTCAAGGGAGAGTAATAAGCCTTTTGATAATAAGAAATCACCAACAAGTACGGCAATTTTATTTTTCCATAGAGCATTTACAGAAAAGAAATTTCTACGAACCATAGCATTATCTACTACATCGTCATGAACTAATGTTGCAGTATGTAAAAGCTCAATTAAGGATGCAGCACGATAAGTTTTTTCAGAAATTTCTTGAGAAATTTGAGCCGATAAAAGAACAAACATCGGTCGCATTTGCTTGCCTTTACGTTTTATGATAAATCGAAGAATTCTGTCTAAAAGAGGGTTGGTACCTTTAACACTTTCTGAAAATTTCTTCTCAAAAATGGCTAACTCATTACCAATAATTTTTTTTACTAAATCCATGAAATGGGCTTAAAAAGGTGGTGAAGTTCGTAAATAACTGATTAAAAACTTGTTTTTTTTGCATCTTATTATAGATGAATAAAGGGTTAATGAATTATTCAAAAATTTATAGAATAAAAAAAAAATAATGAGATAATCTTTGTTTTTTTCAATCTCTACTATACCTTTGCTACAAATTGATTAAACCAAAGTCTTAAATAAACAATCTGTTATGGTAAACAAAAGATACCTATTGCTTGCTGGTTTGTGCTCTGCGATGGCATTGCAGCCAGCAATGGCGCAGGAATCAGCTACCGCTGTTACTGATATGACGTACAGAGGTAAGAACTATGATTTCTTAGATTCGAGCTATTTTTCTGGAAAGAAAAAAATGACTCAATATCGTCAATACATGAATCATGAATCATTTTATCCTCCAAAACCAAACAATCAGTGGGAAGTAGGGGCGAATTTTGGTTTGATGAATGTTTTCGGCGATGTAACCTCAAAACTACCATGGAACGCAACAAAGC
>CALMXV010000448.1 GCA_937871155.1 uncultured Taibaiella sp.
TGCTCCTTCGGAATACCGATTGCAATATTTTCTGCTAAAGTGGTATTCATGATAAAAACATCTTGACGTACATAGCCAATGGTTTTCAGCCAACCGGCTATATTCGCTTCTGAAAGCTTGGTATCATCAATAGTTATTGAGCCTTCTGTAGGATGTAGGAATCCTAAAATATTGTTGATGATAGTTGATTTCCCAGAGCCGGAACGTCCCACTATTCCTATCTTCTCTCCTTTCTTGATAGTAATGTTGCATTGATTGATTACCTGTTTTTCACCCGGTGCATATTGAAACGAAACGTCATTGAAGCGAATGGCTTCATCAAAATTCATTGGTGGCGCTTCTTGAAGTTTTTCATCATTCTTGAGGGCTGTAAAATAAGGGTCTTTTAAAATATAGTCTGTATTAGTGATGATATTAAGCGACATCACAAAGCGATTGACAGAAGGAATACTTCTATAAGCAATCACAGAAAATAGAGAAATGGTAGTTACAATCTTATCCATGTCTTTCAACACAAAAACGCCATAGAGTAATATGAGTACTACACATACAAAGATGACCACTTCAATAATACGTGTAGGGATAAACATCACAAAATCCTTCTTGGCTTGTAACACACTATAGTTGGCGGCTATCTTTCTAAAACGTTCTTTAAGGTTTTTTTCAGTACCGGCAATCTTTATATCCACAAAACCTAAAATCATTTCTTGTGCATCTCCATAAAGGTTTACAAAGGCATCATTGCCTTCCTTGCCTGCTGTTCTTATCACGTTTTTCACCCTTGCATAAAAGATACCCATTGCCGGAAACAACACTACAATGAGTACTACAAACAAATGCCAATTCCATACACATATAACCATTGCTGTAAGCAAAAAAACCATTGCTTCGTTGATAACAATCATAGTAGATATAGCTACATTGCTGGCTAAGATGGCTTGCATATTTGTCAGCTTATTGACCCAGTCATAACTTGCTGTAGCTTGTATCTCCCGATAAGGTCGTTGATAAATTTTCTCAAGCACATTCATGGACGAGGTCACATAAAAATTCTTCACAAAACGAACTTGTAGGTAATTGACAAATAAACCAAAGAGGTTTTTAAGAATGATGATGATTAAAAAACAAAGTACTACGGCTATAAGCACTTCATTTTTGGATAGCCCGGACAATAGAGGAATAGCGGCAACAAATTTTTGATAGAAGGTATCCGTCAATACAATTCCCACTACGGGTATGATAGAAGCTAAACCTAGTATATCCGTAAACGAAGTAATGAATGTCAACACCAATAGCCAATGGAATTGCTTTTGCTGCGCTCCATTGAACATGGTATATAGTTTTGAAATAGCAATAAATGCTGCTGAATTCTTAAGCTTATTCATTAAGTGGTTTTACAATACAATATTAATCTTTCAAGAAAAAGTCTAAGATACTTTTCTTCTTTTTACCCGTTGGGTTTTGTGTATAGTAACCACCAGAATCTCCATAGCTATAACTGTAGCCATAGCCATAGCCGTAGCCATAGCCATACTTCTTGAGATATTCAACTCCATTAAATAAGATACTGGAATTTTTGATTTTCTTTTCTCTGTGAAGGTTATCTAATATGCGCAACTGTTCTTTGATGGTAAATGATTGACGAACAACAAACATATTGACATCTGAAAACTGAGATAAGATTAGTGCATCTGAAACCAAACCAATAGGAGCGGTATCCATAATCACCACATCAAACATTTCAGAAAGCTCTTCTATCAATTGTTGAGTTGCCGGCAATACTAAAAGCTCACCTGGATTGGGTGGTATAGGTCCACAATTAGCAATGTATAAATTCTCATGAATACCGGAAGGCTTTACCGCACTAGCTATTCCACCGATACCGGCTAAATAACCGCTAATACCTCCATCTGTTTGTAACCCTAGATAGTTGGAAAGTTTAGGCCTGCGTAAGTCAAACTCCATAATCACCACACGTTTGTTGGCTAAGGTCATCGTTAGACCTAGGTTTAGTGATATAAAGGTTTTACCCTCACCACTCATACTTGAGGTTACTAAATATACTTTCTTAGTTCCACCAATCGACATAAACTCTAGGTTAGCACGAATCAAACGAAACTGCTCAGCTATTGCGGTTCGTATATGAGGCCCTACCACTATGTGCTTGTTGCTTCCATAGCCATCAGAGCGAGAAATGGTTCCAATAACAGGCATGGTAGTGATAGTTTCAATATCATTTTCATTGACAATTTTATTACTCAAAAGTTCTTTAATAAAAATGACACTGAATGGCAATAATAGCCCTATGGCTATCATCATCCCATATATGTTGTTTTTTATAGGCTTGATGGGTTGGTCTTTTACATAAGGTGCTACTACAACTTTTGATTTGTTAGTAGTTGCATATTGTTTAATGTCGTTTTCTACACCACGTTGGTAGATGTATAAATACATTTCAGTTAACACCGGATACTCTCTTTTGGTCTCTGCCATGTCTATCTCTGCACTTGGCAATGTTTGCATTAATGCTTCAGAGTTTTCAATATTCTGAGAGGTATTCTGAATGCTTGTAGTCAAAGAACCCATAATGCGATCACAAGCATCTGCTATTTGTTTTCTTTGTGCATCTATATCTTCTTTTAGATTTAGATAAGAAGGGTTTAGTGGAGCAGTATTGCGTTCTAAAGAACTGGCTTTTTGTATCAACTGATTATACCCTGCTACTAATGCTGATAAGTATTCATCTTTTACGATAAGCCCGGCTATTACTTCATTTCTGGCACCTGACCCGTACAATACATTTTGTTTCAGGTCTGCTATGGCTTTTTTCTGTAAGGCAAACTGTTCTGCTTGCTGCTCTTGTGATGTTTTTTGTGTTAATACGGCAGCGGTTTGTGCCTTTAGGTCAATGATGTTATTCTTCAGTTTTATTTCAGCTTCGGTAGAGTCTTTGCTTTTCAAATCATTCATAAAACGATATTTGTAGCGCTCTACTATTTCTCGGGTTTTTTCTGCTGAAAGGTTTAGGTTCTCTAGTTCTTTTTTCCTGTAGAAATAAATCAACGTATTAATTACATCTAAGCCACGTCTTTTGATATTGTCCGTGTATTTTATCTGCAACATACTGGTTCTCCCATCGCTGATGTCAACATTCAATTTTGAGATAGTAGCATCTGTTGCAATGCTTACAGGTTGTATTTTTACTGTGATTGGTGTATGATTAGATATATAGGCAAAATTGGCTTCTTTACGAGTTGATTTTTTAATCATGAAGCGTCCATAAGGTCGAACTATCCAATGGTTGTAGTTGTAATGTTGAGAAATTACTTCGGCTAATTCAAATTTATCTTCATTTACTCCTGTAAATTTCAATTGAAATTCTGAAGCTCCCAGATAACCATTGCTGTCAAATACAATGCGAATAGGCGATTGTTCAAATACCTCTTCGTCATTTACTCTTCCCTCCGTATAATACTGTACATTCAACCCTAAAGAATCTACTACAGTAGTTACCAAATCTTGAGAGGTCAATAAAAACATTTCATTATATAAGTTAGGGTCAGAGCTTCCGCCTTCACCACCACCCCCGGAAAATTTAGTTAAGATGTTACTTGCCGGGCTTACATCACGCTGTTCGATAAGTAAACGGCTGGTAACAGAATAGATGGGTGTGGTATATCTTAAATAAAGAAAAGCTATCAATGAAGATAAAAGCACGGATAAAATAATCCAGTGCCAGTTGGTCAAAATGGCGCCTAGCAGTCGTTTAAAATCAACTGTAGTATTGATTTGACGCATTAAATTACTTGATGTGGGTTGTCCGTTTTCCATGAAACTAATTAATTACAGATAAACGTTTATTTGTTTAGGTTAGCTAATTGAACAATACCATACACCGATAGCACAGTAGATACCAATGATGTGATAGCCGGCAAATACAATCTGAAAAAGTCGTTGCCTTCTTGTTTTCGAATCTTAGTAGGTTCTACATATACGATGTCATTTTGTTTTAAGTAGAAATAAGGGCTATTATAAACATCGCGGCTATTAAGGTTAAGGTGAGCATATTCACGGGTGCCTTCTGTTTCACGAATGACTAAAATATTGTCTTTCTTACCTGAAATAGGAATATCACCAGCCGCAGCTATAGCATCTATAATACTTATTTTATGATTAGGAGCAATGATGGTTCCAGGACGTGCTACTTCCCCTAAAACTGTTACTTTATAATTAGCAATGTTTACTTCTGCTACCGGATCTTTTACATAGTCTTTTAGCTTGTTGGTCAGTAGGTCTTTTACCATACGAATACTCATTCCGCTTACTTTTATTTTTCCAATGACCGGATAATCAATAAATCCTTCTTTATCTACCAAATATCCTTTATTAGCTTGCCCCATAGCACCGCCCATATTGCCCAAAGAAGGCGCTACACTAAATGACACACCCCCATCATTGAATACACTTGAGGGTGATTTGTCAATAATGCTGCTAATAGTAGAAATATGAATATTGAGGATATCATTGGGCTGTACAATAGCTTCATGAACTTTATTCATTTGCTGCACAATAACCCGAGGATCAGTGGGACTGTTCTCCGCAAAATACACGATATTCTTGGTGCCGGTACAAGATGCTATTAATAACATTACTGCCGATAACAAAACTGTTATTCTGTGCATGAAGTAAATTTTAATGGTTTAGTTAAGTGGCTACTGTTGATTCGTTGCGTTGTTCATTTTTTTATCCACAATTCTTTCTCAAGTAATAAAATAGTATCAACAAGTAAAATCCAATGCAAAATAGAATAGTATTTGAAATAATTCTAATTTTCCACAACTATTCCACAAGTTATCAACAGATAATCAACATTTGTGCTTCAAAACTCTCCTGTAAAAATCCATTAATTCTAAATAATTACTTACTAACAAATTGTTATTGAACAAAGACAATCCTTTCAATAACGAACCTCTTCTCGTTGAATTCGGCTTCTACAACTCTTTCGATGAATAAATTAATGTTAACTAAAGCTGTTAGCTTGTCCTCGTACAAGAAAATACGCAATTTTGACCTCCGTTAGAATTTCAGTTCATGACAAAAATTTCACCGATACGACGCCTTCTATTCATCTTATTAACCTTAACGAGCCTCTACAGTACCGCACAACAACAACCAACCACTATGAACAAATCTCAAAACCCTCTTCTTTGCGACCCCGAAACAGGAATTTGTGAAACGCCTTTACACAAAAGTAAATCTATTACGTCCACACAGCCAATAACCAATAACAAACCACTAACTATTATTTATTTTACTGACCCCATCTGCTCTTCTTGTTGGGGCATTGAGCCTCAACTAAGGAAGTTAAAATTGGAATATGGGCATGAAGTAACTGTCGAATATAAAATGGGTGGCTTATTGCCCGACTGGAGTTATAATAGTGGAGGCATCAGTAAACCATCGGATGTAGCTCATCATTGGGACGAGGTAAGCTTGTATTATCAAATGCCCATTGATGGTGATGTATGGCTGGAAGATCCACTCCACTCTTCATTTCCGCCTTCTATTGCATTTAAAGCAGCACAGCTTCAAGACAATCATTTGGCAATTTTATTTTTAAGAGAGCTTCGCGAACAAGTGTTTCTAAAAAAGAAAAATATCACACGATGGGAAGTAATAGAAACTGCCGCTCAAAAAGTTGGCTTAGATGCCCTAAAACTAAAAAAGGACTATACCACTGTCGCAGACTCGTTTTTTAAAGAAGATTTAAAACTTGCCGCATCTTTAGGCGTAAGAGGCTTCCCAACCTTTTTTATTCAAAACAAAGAAGGGAAACAAGAAACTATTTATGGTTCTAAGCCTTACGAAGCCTATGAGCAGGCTATTAAAAAACTATTTCCAACTACTACCTCCCAATCCTATAGCAAGCAATGGGAGGAATTATTTAAAACCTACCCTACACTGACGGCTAAAGAGTTTTCTGTACTTACAGACCAGTCTTTGTCTGCTAGTACAAATCAACTAAAGGAACTAACAAAACAAAATGTGCTAAAAGAATTGACAACAAAGAATGGCTCCTTGTGGTCTATCAACAATGTAAAGGAAAAGTAGTCGTAAGGCTACTTTTATTATCGGCTATAGTTGTTGTACTACTTGTTGGATACGATAAAGGGTTTCCTCCTTTCCTATCAAAGCGGCAATATCAAAAACACCCGGTCCATACTTTCCTCCAACGAGCATAATTCTTAAGGGTAACATCACCTCTCCTTTTTTCAAACCTGTGGCTACCACTTGCGCATTAAAGCTTTGTTCCAATATATCATGACTCCAATCGGTAACGCTGTTTAGTGCTACTGTCCATGTAATAAAGAAAGCAGCTTTATCCGTATTCCATTTATCTTTTATTGCCTGAAGCTCTTCTATAGCAGGTGTTTCAAAAAAGAAATGACCTTGTGCCCAAAAATCTGACAATAAATGACAACGTTCTTTTATCAACCCGGCTACTTTCACTAAATAATCACTCGGATATTTTTTCTCTGTCTTAATAAAGGACTGCATGAGAACCGCTAATTGTTCATTCTGCTGTTTCTGAATATAGCAATGATTAAACCACTTCGCTTTTTCATAATCAAACTTTGCCCCTCCTTTATGTACCTGCTCAATACTGAACGTTTCTATCAACTCTTCAATGGAAAATAACTCTTGTTCTTTGCCACTACTCCATCCTAACAAAGCTAACATATTGATGAATGCTTCAGGCAAAAATCCTTTTTCTTTAAAACCTTCTGTATGCTCACCGGTTTTAGGGTCTTGCCAATTCATAGCAAATACCGGAAAGCCTAATCTATCGCCATCACGTTTACTCAGCTTTCCATTTCCATCCGGCTTTAAGATTAGCGGAAGATGCGCCCATTGTGGCATTGCATCTTTCCAACCTAAATATTGCCAAAGCAAAAGATGCACCGGTGCGCTCGGTAGCCACTCTTCCCCACGGAATGCATGGGTGATTTTCATGAGGTAATCATCTACAACTACTGCTAGGTGATACGTAGGCATCCCGTCGGACTTCAACAGTACTTTATCATCAACCAAGTTGGTATCGAAACTTATTTCACCGCGTATCATATCCGTAAAACTGACAGTCTCGTTTTCGGGCATTTTCATTCGAATCACATATGGCGTTTTAGCTTCAAATAAACGTTGTACCTCCTCTGGTGAGCAAGTCAGCGAGTTGCTCATATACTGCCTTACTTTGGCATCATACATAGGCGAGGGGTTCTTCTCCGTTTTATATTGGATACGCATCTGTTCTAGGGCTTCGGGAGTATCAAATGCATAATAAGCATGCCCTGACTTCACCAGTTGCTCTGCATACTGTCCATAGATTGCTTTACGTTCGCTTTGACGGTAAGGACCATAAGCACCTTCTTTACGTGAGCTTTCATCCGGTGTCATTCCACACCATTCCAAACAATTGAAAATATACTCTTCTGCGCCAGCTACAAACCTTGTCTGGTCTGTATCTTCAATACGTAATACAAAATCGCCACCGTGTTTTTTAGCAAATAAATAATTGTACAAAACGGTACGCATACCGCCTAAGTGCAAACCACCCGTAGGACTGGGAGCAAAACGAACTCTAACTCTACTCATAAGGCTGCAAAACTACAGCATTAATGACTTTAGCAAAAATGGTATCTCAGATTATTCTTAAAGAAATTAAACTCTTAAAAGCTACCAACAAAAATCAATTCTATTCTCAATTTATTAAATGAAAACAACGGCTAGCGAACTTCACTGCCTGCGGGAGTCATAGCTTCCGGGGCTACAAATACCAAGTTGCCCTCTGCATTTTCTGCCATTAAAATCATCCCATTGCTTTCAATACCTCTCATTTTACGAGGAGCCAGATTGGCTACTACCACTACTTGTTTTCCGATTATGTCTTCGGGCTTAAAGTGTAATGCAATCCCTGAAACAATGGTACGAATTTCCGTACCCATATCTATTTGAAGTTTCAAAAGCTTATCTGCTTTTTCTACCTTTTCTGCTGCTGTTATATGACCGATTCTTAAATCGACCTTAGCAAAATCATCAAATGCAATAGTGTCTTTAGCCGCCGCTACTGTGGGTGCTGCTTTTGCCGTTTTAGGTGTAGCGGTATTATTTAATAGGCTTCTGTCTTTCAGCTTTTGGACTTGTGTAGCCACTTCCACATCTTCAATTTTTCTAAACAAAATTTCCGGTGCTGGTAAAGGATAATTGGGTTTCAACAAATCAATTCTTCCGGCATTTTCCCAGTCCAACATTCTTGGCACTACCTTCATCATTTTACAAAGCTTGGCCGCTGTAAAAGGCAAGAAGGGCTGCATCAAGATGGCAAGGTTGGCAGTTAATTGTAAACAATGATGTAAACAATTATCAATTAATTTTTGATTTTCAGGATGGCCCGTAAGTGTTTTAGCCACTATCCAAGGTTCTTTATCCTGCATATATTTATTGCCTTTTCTTGCAAGGTCAATTACTTCAAATAATGCATCTCTAAAACGGTATTCTTCTATGGAATGTTCTACTTTTTGTTTAGCTGCATTAATATCCTGTTCTAGTTGCGAATCCAAGGCATCTTTGGCTTCTTGATGAAAACTTGGAACACGACCAGCACAAAGTTTATGCATCAGTACAAATGCACGATTGACATAGTTGCCTAATATGGCTGCTAGCTCATTATTAACTCTGTCTTGAAAATCTTTCCAAGTGAAATCATTGTCTTTTGTTTCAGGAGCATTAGCGCATAGCACATAACGTAAAGCATCTTGCATTTCAGGAAAGTCTTCTGCATATTCATGTACCCATACCGCCCAATTTCGAGAGGTAGAAACCTTTTCACCTTCTATATTTAAAAACTCATTTGCGGGTACATTCTCCGGAAGGATATAACTACCATGCGCTTTAAGCATGGCAGGGAAGATGATGCAATGAAATACGATATTGTCTTTTCCAATAAAATGAACCAACTTGGTATCCTCTTGTTGCCAGTAATCACTCCATTGATTCGTCAATTCTTTAGTAGCACTGATATAACCAATCGGTGCATCAAACCATACATATAATACTTTACCGGCAGCATCAGTCAATGGTACAGGTACTCCCCAATTGCTATCACGCGTCATGGCTCTTGGCTGCAAGCCTGCATCCAGCCAACTTTTGCATTGCCCATACACATTGGCTTTCCAGCTATCCTTCTTACCTTCCAGTATCCATTGTTTTAAAAAATCTTCATACTTATTCAATGGAAAATACCAGTGCTTTGTTGATTTCTTAATAGGCTTTGATTGACTAAGTGCGCTATGAGGATTGATAAGTTGGTCTGGTGAAAGTGTTGACCCACATTTCTCGCATTGGTCGCCATAGGCTTTATCATTACTGCATACCGGACATGTACCTACGATGTATCTATCAGCTAGAAACACTTGCTTTTCTTCATCAAAATATTGTTCTGATTCTTTGGTTTCGAAAGCGCCATCATCGTATAGCTTCTTAAAGAATGCCTGTGAAGTTTCATGATGCACAGCATTGGAAGTACGAGAATAAATATCAAATGAAATTCCCATTTGCTCAAAGCTGCTGCTAATAAGTGCATGATATCGATCAACAACTTCATGTGGCGTTATCCCTTCTTTCAT
>CALMXV010000449.1 GCA_937871155.1 uncultured Taibaiella sp.
TTATCTTACAGGCAAGCAGGAGCATGCCGATAGCCGGTAATAATTTCTTGTACATAATTGAAAAATGTTTGTGTGTTGAAAGAAATTAGTGTTTTTGAATAATGATCTTCCTTACAAGAGTAGTATGGTTGGTAAAGCGGATGTGCAGGTAGTAGATGCCATCTGCCAAGCCTTCAGTAGAAAGTCTGTTAGTGCCTGGGTGTGTTTGTGTGCGGAGCAGTTTGCCGTCTATGGAATGGAACGTAATTTGCAAGAGTGTTTGTTTGGTCGCATTGTCATTAAAAAGAAAGGCAGTAGCAGGATTTGGGATAAATATTGTGCCTTTTTGCCAGCACAATCAAAACTTAGCTCCTTTAAATTCGTTATAGAATATTTATTTTGATAGGGTTACTTTTGCCTACAAATCGTATTAATAGTGAACCAAGCCTTACCAACAGAACAACAATTGCTAGAGGCACTGGCTCAGGGCAGTAGAAAAGCAACAGAAAGCATCTACCGCCAGCATCATAAAATCATTATTGGATGGATTGTTCAAAATGGTGGTGACGCTGTAGATGCAGAAGATATTTTTCAAGAAGCTATGGTCATTTTGTATGAAAAAGCTCAAGATGACGGCTTCAGACTAAGCTGCAAAATAGGCACCTATTTATTTGCTATCTGCAAACATCTATGGTACAAAAAGCTTAAAAAGAATCAAAGGACTTTATTAAGTGGTGATGAACATTACGAAAAAGCCTATGAAGACGATATAGTGGCACATGAAGAACGGGAACTACATTATGACCAATTAGACCAGGCATTAGAAAAAATTGGAGAACCATGCCGCTCCTTATTAAAAGCATACTATCAGCAAGACAGAAGTATGCAAGAAATAGCATCCGACTTTGGATATACCAACGCCGACAATGCTAAAACACAAAAATATAAATGCTTAAACCGGCTTCGTAAACTCTTTTACGAATCTTAAACATGAAAACAACATGACACAAGAAAATAACATTTGGGAAGTAGCAGAAAAATATGTTGCAGGCACCTTATCTACCACCGCCTTAAACTCTTTACACCAAAGACTTCAACAAGACGCTGCCTATTCTACGTTGTTTCATGAACACCTCAACCTTATCCAATCGCTGGAAAACAATAAAAAACAAAAACAATTCCGCACCCTGCTTCAATCAATCAAAACCGTACAAACCCCTACCTCTAAAAAAATCCGTACGATTCCTCTATCCACCCATTATTGGCGCACAGCAGGTATCGCCGCAGGTATCGCTATCATCACTACCCTTTCTACCTTTTGGATGATACGACACAACGAAAACCAACGAGCTTCGCAATATACCATGCTTCGAAAAGAGCTTGAGAATATCAAACGCTCTCAATCAGCTATCATCAACAATATCAACGAAAGCAAAACCAATGCGCCTACAATAGCAGCCAGCGTCTCCGGCACTGGCGTTGCCCTTTCCAATAACGGGTATTTCATCACCAACTATCATGTGGTCGAAGGCTCCGACTCTGTCTATATGCAAAATGCAGCCGGCGAGTATTTCAAAGCCAACCTCATAGCATTCGACAAAAACTCCGATGTTGCCTTACTTAAAGTTGACGATAAAAAATTCAAATTCTCTAAGACCGACCTTCCCTACAATTTTGCTTCCGGCAAAAACAACATAGGGGCTACAGTATTCACACTGGGCTTTCCAGACAATGAAGTAGTCTATAACGAAGGGTACATTAGCGCTAAAAACGGCTTTGATGGCGACTCTATGCAATACCTGCTCAATATTCCTTCTAAATCTGGACATAGCGGCGCTCCTGTTATCAACAAGGCAGGTAGCATCATCGGTTTGATTGCTGCCAACAACACCGAAGCCACTACCACCACTTATGCCGTAAGTTCTTCAGCTATTTACAATCTGATTAAAGACCTTCCCGTTCAAATAAAACTTCCTAAAAACAGTCAGCTTAAAAACCTAGACCGTTCACAACAAGTAGAGAAGCTACAAGCCTTCACTTGTTCCGTAAAAGTTTTCAAACACTAATTTCTTTTTATTGCACTTAGCAGTTTACTTATTATTAGGCATCCGTTGCGTCGCCCCCTTCTACGTCCGTATCGCTATGCAGCAATGAACACCTCCAGCCATGGATGTCCATAATCAAAACACCGATAAGAACGATTAACTCATAAGCTAATTTTGTCAATTCAATATCTTATCTAATTTTGACTCATCTTAAAAAAGCCCCAACAACAATAGCTATAACATGTATGTACAATATGGGTGTGGTTTATCTGCACCAAAAGAATGGATAAACTTTGATGTTTCACCTACCTTACGCATTCAGAAAACACCCCTCATAGGTGGGTTATTAAAAAGCCAGCTCAATACCATTTTCCCAGATAATGTGCGCTATGGTGACATCTTAAAAGGTCTTCCAATAGCAGACAATAGTTGTGATGGCTTATACTGTTCGCACACATTAGAGCACCTTTCACTAGATGATTTTCGCCTTGCCTTAGCCAATTCCTATCGAGTACTAAAACCAGGCGGTACATTTAGATGCATTGTCCCCGACTTAGAAAATGCAGCAAGAGTCTATATCTCACAATTAGACAAAGGAGAAAAAAATGCCAGCATCGAGTTCATGCACGAAACCTTATTAGGCTTTGCTAAACGCCCACGAGGCTTTAAAGGTCTTATCAGTTCCTTCTTTGGCAATGCACATCATCTTTGGATGTGGGATCAACAATCCTTAGCAGAAGAATTAAAAAATGCAGGCTTCAC
>CALMXV010000450.1 GCA_937871155.1 uncultured Taibaiella sp.
AGACTATTATGCTTTACTGGCCAAACGCACACCGGATCTATTGAAGAAGCTTTATTATACAATAGAAGCTAGACTGCTGGCAAATCAAGAAGCTCAATTGTCGATGATGAATGCTTTCTTTACGGTAGCGCAACATGATTACCACTTTTTCAATGAGAAGTACCCTCAAGCTTATCATCAATACTTGCCATCTTTTCAGCCATATAATGAGGTGAGCTCCTCCTTGGGTAGTGGAAGTTATTGTTTATACCATGGTAATCTTTCCGTTGCAGAAAATGAAGAGGCGGCACTTTATTTAATTCAAGAAGTGTTTCCTAAAGAAGCTTTCCCTTTGATGATTGCAGGGAAAAATCCTTCTAAAAAATTACAAGAAGCAGCACACTCTCTAAGCAACTGTTCTCTCATTGCCAACCCGGACAAGGCTACTATGGAGCAACTTATTGCAGATGCTCATATTCATGTGTTGCCCACCTTTCAAGACACAGGGTTGAAATTAAAATTACTTCACGCACTGTTTCATGGCAGACATTTAGTAGTCAATAGTAGTATGCTGACCGGTACCGGATTGGCATCTATATGTCATATTGCAGATACTGCTTTAGCTTTTCAAAACACCATTCAAGCACTTATTGACAAGCCTTTTGATGATGCTACTAGAGCTGAAAGAAAGGTATTGTTAAGTCAGCATTACAATAATCAGGTAAATGCAAATCTCTTACTTGAGTATTTGAAACAGTTAAAACATTAAGGAGAAACAACCTATTCTTGTAGCAGTTCTCTATTTTCCCATAAACAAAACAAAAAGGGATATTCTTAAATTTGCCGCTTTAATTGAATATACATTATGAGTAGAAAAGGGAAAGTGTTGGTGGCAATGAGTGGTGGTATTGATAGTACGGTTGTAGCACTTATGTTGCATGAGCAAGGCTACGAAGTAGTAGGCATTACCATGAAGACTTGGGACTATGCCGCAAGTGGAGGAGGCAAAAAAGAAACCGGCTGTTGTAATCTTGATAGCTTTAATGATGCTCGCCAAGCCGCAGTAGATCACGGATTCCCGCACTATGTTTTAGATATTAGAGAAGAGTTTGGAAATTTTGTGATTGACAATTTTGTAGAAGAATATATGGCAGGACGCACCCCAAACCCTTGCGTACTGTGCAATACACATATAAAATGGGCAGCTTTATTAAAGCGTGCCAATGCTTTAGACTGTGAGTTTATAGCCACCGGGCATTATGTAAAAGTAAGAGAGGAAAACAGCCGCTATGTAATTTCAAAAGCAAAAGACCTTACTAAAGATCAAAGCTATGTGCTTTGGGGCTTAGGTCAGGAAAGCCTTTCCAGAAGCTTATATCCATTGGGAGATTATCTTAAGACTGATGTGAGACAATTAGCCTTTGATATCGGATATAAAGAGCTGGCTAAGAAAGCAGAAAGTTATGAAATCTGTTTTGTGCCTGACAATGATTATCGAGGTTTCTTGAAGCGTAGAATTCCCTCATTAGAAACATCTCTAGCAGATGGAAATTTTGTATCAGCAGATGGGAAAGTTATTGGAAAACATAAAGGGTATCCTTTTTATACTATCGGTCAGCGGAAAGGGTTAGATGTTACATTTGGGAAGCCTATGTATGTCACCAAGATAATTCCCGAAACCAATACCGTGATGTTGGGAGAAGAACATGAACTACAACAACAAAAAATGATGGTTAGCGGATTGAACTTGATTAAATATCCAGCCATTACGGATGGTATGTCGGCAGTTACAAAGATTCGGTATAAGGATGCGGGAGCGGAAAGCGTTTTGGATAATGAGGATGGAATGGTATCTGTCGCGTTTTCCCATCAAGTAAAAGGTATTGCTCCTGGGCAGTCGGCTGTGTTTTATGAAGGAGATGATGTAATAGGAGGCGGTATCATCCGTAATGTAATCGAATAATAGCAATTCAATTTTTAATAATTATCAGGAACACGACAATATTTACTATTGTTTTTAGTTTCTTTAATTATATTTACACCTACACTTTGTACTTTTTATGAAGAAAAGATTGTTACCTGCATTAGTAATGATTGCTTTAGGCATTGTATCACTTTACTCTTGTACCAAAAAAAATGAACAATATACTGGCAATTACGGAAGAAATTATTTCCCTTTAACTTTCGGAAAAACGGTCACCTATGATGTGGATTCCACATTGTGGGACGACTTCTTTTGCGTAAAATCGCTCCATCATTATCAAATTCGTTGGACAGTTTCTGACACCTTTAGAGATAATGAGTTTAGATTATCCTACAGAATCGATAGCCATATCCGTACAGCGGACAGTATGCCTTGGCAAACACACCGTGTTATGTACGTGACTCCTACCAATAACTCTTTAGAAATGGTAGAAGAAAACCTTCGTTTTGTGAAATTAGCCTTTCCAATTCAAAATGGTAATACTTGGGATGGCAATTCAAAGATTTCTTATGTGCTTGATGAAGACTTGAGAAGGTTTGATGGATGGCATTACTACTATGATAAATATTCTGAACCATTTAATGACGGTTTTGTAAATTTTGAAAACACTGTTACCGTTAATCAAGTAAACGATACTGTAAACAATCCTGAAATATCTCCTAATTCTTTTGCTTCAAAAACTTTTAGCAAAGAAGTGTATGCACAAGGGGTAGGAATGGTATATCGTGAAACAATTTATTGGACTTACCAGCCTGCTGCAGGGGGTAGTGGCACCGGTTGTAGGAAAGGATATGGTGTAATCATGCGTGCCGTTGATCATAATTAATAATTTTTACCACTGTGAATTTTAGGGGGTGCTTGTGGCTTTTGTGTTTGGTGTTTATCACTGAATTGGCATTTGCCCAATCAACTCAATATGCTTATCGAATCAGCTTTACCGATAAATTGGGTACGGCTGATATTTCACAACCACAGACGTTTCTATCACAGCGTTCTATTGCCAGAAGAGCTAAGTATTTCATCTCCATTGACAGTACAGATTTACCGGTTTCGCCCATTTATTTGGATAGCATAAAGCAGCTTTCATCAGGGGTGCTTCATTCTACCTCCAAATGGTTGAATTATGCGGTCTTTCTTTTTACAGATACAACGGTTGTCGCTACCATAAGACAGCAAGGCTTTGTGAAATCAGCTGAATGGGTAGGTTTTTTTACCAATGGATTGCACAATAAAACCCATTTACCGTTATCAGCTACCGTGCCATTAAATAATACTTTTAATGCAAAAAGCTCCGGCACCTCTACTTATTACAACAATGCTTGGGATCAAATCAATCTAGTAAACGGTAGTTGCCTACATGATCTAGGATGGAGGGGAGAGAATATTCT
>CALMXV010000451.1 GCA_937871155.1 uncultured Taibaiella sp.
AAAAGCGCAGAACCTTTAGCGTGCATTCTTCTTTCTGGAATTACTTCACGGTCGAAGTGTGCCAGTTTTTCTAAGAACCAGAAGTCCTCTAAAAGCATAGGACCTCTTTGCCCAGCAGTTTTCACGTTTTGATTTTCTGCAATCGGACGACCAGATACGGACGATAATTTTTTCTTTTCTTGATTGTTCATAATAACTTTATTTATTCCTTTCTAAATTACTCAATTTTTCTCTATCAAATAGAATCTGCCAGTTTCGTTGAAATGAAATAGTTGATGTTGCTTGGCTTGTCATTCATTGTTAAAACTTTGTCTTTACTATTTAAGCCTTACGCTTAGGATGAGACAGTGTTTTTGTTCTTTCACACATTACCTAGTTTTAAGAAATTTGACCAACCTTTTCTTGGATGGGAATTATCAATCTAAATGGTTTTCTTAACCTACAATTCATTTATCTTTGCCAGCCAAAATTGGAATTACTCGTTACTTAAAATTTTTATGAATCCCACTTTACGTCGCTTTATTGTATTTAATAGAATTTGGATTGCTGTTGCATTAATAGCATTAGGTTTTTGGATTGGTTTTGCTGCAACTTGGTGGATAGCTTGGATTCCTTTTCTTATAGCGATACTTATGATAGTAGCTCACTTTTTAGTAGGCCCTATGACTCTAATACAAACCTATGTTGAGAATGGAGATATGGAAGGCGCTCAGCGACTAATGGATAAAGTGAAATTCCCTAATCTTTTATACAAACCTATTCGTTCCTCTTATTATATGCTTCGTGCTAACTTGTCAAGCATGGGAGATAATCTAGATAAGGCAGAAGAAGACCTCCGTAAAGGCTTAGCAGCCGGTATGCCTGAAAAAGAATATGAAGGCACTGCTTATCTTCAACTCGGTTCTATTGCTTTCAAAAAAGGTAACACTAAAGAAGCTTATGAAAATATTCGTAAAGCTATCAGCATAGGACTTCCAGATAAAGACAGTGAAGCAACAGCTTATTTGCAAATTTCAGGTATCTGCATGCAACGTCGAGATTTTAAAGCAGCTAAATTGTATTTCAATAAAGCCAAAATGTGCAAACCAAAAAACAAAGAAGTACTTGCACAATTGAACGATATGAGTAAATATATGGCTCGTATTCCTGGGTAAGTAAGGACTATAATGACTATAAAAAACTGAGGCTGTCTCTTCTAAAGATGACAGCCTATATTTTACTATGTTCATTCATGATTGAACGGATTTGATTTACCAGATTCGCTTAATTCCTTAATGAGTTTAACGTCAAAATTATTTCAATTTATTTCGGTTTATACTTCGATTCTTGAAGTATTTTTTGTGCATCAGGCAATGCTATGATGTCTTGTAATGATTTGTCTGTATGCTTTGCTACATATGCTTTTACTATTTGATAGCCAAGCCAACTTCCTACGTTTCCTGGGCTTTCTTTTGGCATTCCAGCTGCATTTGGCCCATCCATAATGTAACGCATCACTTGTTGTAAATTGGTAGAGTATAAAAACTGACGATCAATAAAAAAATTATAAATCGCTGCCTCACTTGCTTCGCACCAAGCTAACTGTTGTTGTGTAAATCCTAGTCTTTTGGATTCCGATACGAACGGTATTATTTTCTCTAAAAAATATTGCTCTTTCCCTTTCTGTATCATCATATCCAACAAGGTTCTATTTTCCATAGTAAAAGGATGCTTTGCTCGATATAGGGATTGAAAGACATTGACAGGTATATCTTCTTCTGTCAATCGTTGGGTCATATAATGAGGAATACCTACAGAAGCATAGTAAGGATAATATTCTCCTAGGTACATATCAAGACCTACACCAATAGCAATAGTATCATAGGTAAAAGCAGCATAGTTATTTAAGTTAGAGTTGAGATAAATGATGTGTGGAGTGGGGGCTTGAGGATAGTAATGTTTTAAGTTGCTAAACCCTTTATTCAATGCCTTATTTATTGAAGTTGTATTTGGGTAATGGTGGGCGATCGTATCAAAGAGTCCTCTAAAATCGGGATAAGTTAAAAAGGTTCTCAGGCCATAAATGATACCGGGGTTGCTATCGTTATACATTCCTTGGATATTAAAACCCATAAGCGTATCTAGATAAAAGTCTAAAAACTCTGGATATTTGGATTTAAGCTTTGCTAAGTCCTCAGCGATATGATTTGTATCTATAGCTATAAGGTCTTGATCGAGCCTTGAAAATTTTAATTGAATTGAATGTGCCTCATTTGAGGTATCTCCACCATTTTTACAAGAGGAAAAACATACCATACTCATCAGTATAAATACTACACTAAGTGATTTCAACAACTTTTTCATGTTCATTATAACAAAGCCTTTATTTTTGTTTCAGAAAATAGCTGCAATGTTACAGCTAAAGTTATTATACTGAAAAATTATACTCATGAAAAAATCAATACTCAGCCTTTCTGCCTTATTACTTCTAATAACTTCTCGAGTAACTGCACAAGATACTTATATGACTTCTATTGAGCCGGCTAGACAACAAAAGCTACGTTTTGGAGCTTTTTTAGCGCCTACCATGAGTTGGATGCGACCTGCCAATAGTAAGAGTAATGATGGACAATATAATGTCATCAACAACGGTAATAAATTAGGGTTTACTTGGGGGTTGATGGTCGATTATTGGTTTGCAGATAACTATGCCTTTTCCACAGGACTTCAAATCAATGGATGTGGAGGTAAAATAAAAGCCAATAAAATCATTGACCCTAATGCACCGATACCTATCAATCATTCTATAGCCAGTGCAGACTTTAATTATCGTTTACAGTATTTTGAAATTCCGTTGAACTTAAAAATGAGAACGGCACCATTAACCAAAAATATTTCCTTTTTTGGTCAGCTAGGTGTTACACCTGGCTTGAATATCGGTAAGAAAGCCACATATACTGTGACATCAACAGAAGTGAATGCGGCACCTATTAAAGAAGAAAATGTAAAGATTGTTGGCACTTTAAGCGTTGCTCCATTGACCATTCAACTTAATGTTGGTGCAGGTGCTACTTATCCAATAAACGATAACCTTTTAGCTTATGTCGGTGTGTTTTTTAATAATGGCTTTGCTCCGGATGCTACCAATCCGGCACGATATAACTTTACCTATACACCTACATTAGGCTCTTTCTCTGATGGAAATATCCGCTTGAATAATGTTGCCTTACGATTAGGATTAATCTTCTAATTTTTCATAAAAAAACCTTGAGTTTAAAATGTCATTCACTGAGAATATAGAGAATGACATTTTTTATGCCAATAAGTTTTAGGAAAAACTAAAGGCGATTCCAATATTTCCTTCTTTACATTTGCCCCATTAATTTTTCATTATGTCCATTCCACAATACCATCATACCGCAGCCGAACGTTTCATGCGATATGTACAAATAGATACGCAAAGTGACCCGGCCTCAACGTCTCAGCCTTCTACAGAAAAACAAAAAGACCTTAGTCGGGTATTAGTAGAAGAGCTAAAGCAAATAGGCATTGAAGATGCAATTTTAGATGAATACGGATATGTATATGCAACGATACCGGCAACCACAACTAAAGTGGTACCAACGATTTGCTATTGTTCGCATGTAGATACTGCTCCGGATTGTAGCGGCAAAGATGTGAAGCCCATTCTTCATAAAGAATGGAATGGACAAGACATCGTATTACCGGATGATACTTCAATTATCATTTCTACAAAAGACCATCCCTACTTAAAAGAAAGAATAGGGGATGATATCATCACTGCATCAGGAAAAACCTTATTAGGAGCCGATGATAAAGCCGGTGTAGCTATTATCATGGACTTAGCCAATTATCTAATCCAACATCCGGAAATAAAACATGGGTCAATTCGCATCTTATTTACTCCTGATGAAGAAGTAGGAAGGGGTGTTGCAAAAGTGGATATGAAAAAATTGGGTGCCCAGTATGGTTATACTTTAGATGGAGGCGAGCGAGGACATTTGGAAGGAGAAACGTTTTCAGCAGATGCTGTTACGGTAACGTTTAATGGTATCAGCGCACATCCTGGCTATGCTAAAGATAAAATGGTGAATGCGATAAAAGCTGCAGCTACCTTTGTAGCAAAATTACCCAAACATGAATGGAGCCCAGAAACCACGGAAGGCTATGAAGGCTTTGTGCATCCTACAGCTATTGAAGGTGCTTTAGAAAAAGCTACGGTATCGTTTATTATCCGCGATTTTAAAACTGCTATGTTGCAAGTTCATGAAGACCGATTGAAAGCTCTTGTAATTGATACAGAAAATGAATTTCCTGGCATCACAACCTCCTTTAATGTTGTAGAACAATATCGCAATATGGATGAAATATTACAGCAACATCCTCAAGTGATGAATTATGCCGATGAGGCTTATACCAGAAGCGGACTATCCACACAGCGTATGAATGTAAGAGGTGGAACCGATGGTTCTCGTCTTTCTTTTATGGGACTACCTTGTCCCAATCTATTTACCGGCGAAATGGGTATTCATAGCAAGCAAGAATATGTAAGTGTACAGGATATGGAAAAAGCAGTAGAAGTTTTAGTGCATTTAGCACAAGTATGGGAAGAGAAGAGCTAAGGGGATAAAAACTAATCATCAATTTTCACTCAATATAAAGAATTAAAAACTTACCAAGATGAACCAACAATTAAAAGCTGTTTTACTAACGGTATTGACTTTATCCTGCTTTGTGATAGCATTGGTAGAATTAAGTGGTATCAGTAAAACGGCTTTCTTTAATAAATTTAATGCTACCGAGTCTTCTGAAGCAGCGATTAAAAATACGAGCTACTTACCCAAAACCATTATTGAGTTTGACTCCATACACCACAATTTCGGCAATATTAAAGAAGGTGAAAAAGTAACCCATGCTTTTAAGTTTAAAAATATTGGCAACAAACCTTTAGTGATATCCGATGCTCGCGCTTCTTGTGGTTGTACTGTCCCTTCTTACCCCAAAGAACCTATCATGCCGGAATCGGGTGGAGAAATTGTAGTAGAGTTTAATAGCGATGGCAGACCGGGGCATCAACACAAAGGAGTGATGGTATATTCAAATGCTCAAGAAGCCGCGATTCAGGTTACCTTTGATGCGGATGTAGAAAAAAAATAATGCTGTGGCACTGTTTCAGAAAATTAATCATTACTTATCGTTAATAAAATTTAGCCATACCGTTTTTGCGTTACCCTTTGCATTGATGGGTTTTGTGCTAGGCGTCATTGAATCGGCGCAAGGCTTTAGTTGGAGTTGGTGGCTTGATAACAGCAGTTTGTTTTTGAAAATGTTGTTATGTATGGTCTTTGCACGTAGTGCTGCCATGGCATTCAATCGCTATTTGGATCGTAGGTTTGATGCATTAAATCCCAGAACTG
>CALMXV010000452.1 GCA_937871155.1 uncultured Taibaiella sp.
ATAGTACCATTTTCTTTATTTACTATATACAGTTCATTGGCATGGTTCATATCACTTCTTGAGACTACAATATTATTGTCTGAAATTCCGACGATGTTATTGATATCAAAGTTGCCTTCGGTTAGTTTTTGAACAAGAGGCATCATACGAGTCAGCCCAGGATTGTTAACCATGAACAATTGCTGAGTGCCTCGCCAAGCTGCAATAAAGTAAAGGTCTTTGCTGCCTTGATTATCCCAAGTAAAGCCTTCCACAGTGCCATCCCATACTGCTGTTAAGTTCATTTTAGGGGCAGCATCATCTTGGAAATTCATAACATAAATGTCGTTTTTATCCGCTTCAAAACCATCATGAGCCATGCTAGTCCATGCTAAATATTTTCCGTCATTACTAAATGAAGGACTCATGTCATAACCCATCATACCAGCAGTGATGTTTACTGTATTCTGTGTTTTAATAGCATATTTATACAAGTCGGTATTGGTACTTTGGGCATACTCTTTCCCAAACTTTTTCTTGCTTACATAAATAATGTATTTGCTATCAGGACTCCAAATAAAATCTTCAGAGCCTCCAAATGGTTTCTGCGGACAATCATAAGGCTCACCAGACATGATATCTTTGGTAGCACCGGTTTTTACATTTACTACAAACAAATGAGAAAACTTACCATCTTCCCAAGTGTCCCAATGGCGGTAGTTAAGGTCGGTATAAATCTGAGCTGAGTTTTGTGGTAAGTCTTTGTGTACATCCGTACCCAACATTGGTTTTACTAATACCTCTTTTGAATAAGCAATATATTGTTCATCTGGTGATACTCGCACTTGATCCATTCCGGTTGTTGCCGGGAAAAAATTTTGCCAAGTCTTTCCATTATCAGCGCTTCGATAAATCATTTTATCATCTTTAGCATACCAATAAGATGCTGTTCGTTGAATCACATTTTTAGAAGGTAATGGACGAGCAATACCATTATCAACAGTCAGTGCAAATTGAGTAACAGTAGATTTTTGTTTTTGCACATCATAAGTTCTAGAGGTGTAAAAAACAGTTTTTCCGTTGGTACTTACAGCATCTCCACTCACTCGTTTCAGACTCCACATCAATTCTGGGGTTAGCTTGGTTTGTGCTTGTGTGCTAAAGCCTAATAGCAATAGAGGTATCAAAATATGTTTCATGATTTGACTTAAAGAATTGTTTGTATAAAGATAAAAGTATAAAGATGAAAAGCAGTATTGCTATTAATCTTCGTGTTCAAATAAACTATTCTTTTTTCTTCTTGTTGTTGTTTATTAGAGGTTGTTTAATGATGAAGTTAGGAGTTGTAAATGTCATGGGTTCAAAGTCAACGATATTTTCCCATCCTACTTTTAGAGGAATAGTGGTAGCATGAGGAATTACTTTTTCGGGTTGTTTCTTCGTCCAATAATTACCCGGATCCCATTTGCCATTGCGGTTTTCATCTTTGATAATACGAAGTGTATAGGTTGCTGGTTGCAATTGATTAAAATAAATTAATGTATCGGTTACTGGTTTTTCAAAAATCACTTGCTTATCTCTTATCAAAACAAAAAGATATTGACTATCCAAATACATAGTGGGCAAATGAACTTTTAGCTTTGCATAATCATCATCCATCTTAGTCCGGAAGAGGTACTTTGATGGCATGGCTTCTTTATTGTTACTATCCAGTGCAAAATTTTTCAACAAGCGTAAGGTATAAACTTGGTTGGGTGCCCAATGAGTCTGTAGTCTTAGTTTATTCTTCTGTATTGTATCTATTTCTTGCTTGAAGTTCGCCTCCACTAAGGTTCCTAAGCTATCGTAGCTAAGATTGATTCTATTAGGGTTTACTAATTTAATAGGTTTATTAAAAAGTATTTCTAATGCAGTAGTAATATCTTTTGTGCGTTTTTTATGATTGAATGTG
>CALMXV010000453.1 GCA_937871155.1 uncultured Taibaiella sp.
TTTGCCAGTCTTTCTGTAAATAGTTTATGATAAGAAAACCAAGGATTCCTTGCTTGAAAATGGCCTTCAACACCGTGTTTTGCCCAATCGTCCAATTCTTGTTGCATCAAATAAGCGGTGCTTTTCGGTTGCAACCCTAATGAATTACCACAGAAATAAACAACAGGTTCGCCATTATGTTGCGGCATTAAAAATCGCTCTCTATAGGAAAAAAGAATATCTTCTCTATCCATGCTTTGGGCATAATCTAAAGAGACTTCAAAGGGTGTTTCCTTCATGTTTAGTGTATTTGAATTTGTGGGTGTAAATCTACTAGACGAATTAATTTCTTCGTTCAAAATTTTTTGAAATCACATTTTGACTTCATTTTTCGTAGTGGTTACCTTCTATTTTTCTAAAGAAAATACCGGCTGAAACGGCATCATCATTTGGGCTTTTCCATTGACACCTATGTTATATTTTATTTGTTTAGCCATTTGATATTGATCTTGAAATCCTTTTTCCATGAATGCTTTCACCATAGTAGCAGAAGCACCGGAGCTTTTAAATCGTTTAAGCAGCGCTGCAAATTCATCTACCGGTTCAGGATAAGTGACTACTTGATAATCGTTGATTTTTGCTTTTCGAGAAGCACTTAATATTGCCCTATCTAAGTCACCTAAGGCATCTACAAGCCCTACATTTAAAGCATCAACACCTGTCCATACTCTTCCTTGCGCAATGCTATCTACAGCATCTACTGATATTTTTCTGGCAGTTGCTACTCTTCTTTTGAACAAGGAATAAATCGTATCTACACCTGCTTGCATTTTCATTACTTCAAAAGGGGTAATAGGTCTTGTGCCGGAGGGAAAATCGGCATAAGGGGCGTTTTTCACCTCGTCGAAAGTAATACCCAGTTTATTTTTCATCAGTTCAGAAGTATTAAACAACATCGTGAAAACCCCGATGCTTCCTGTCAATGTAGTAGGCAATGCAAAAATGCTATCTGCTTGACAAGCGATATAATAGCCCCCCGATGCGGCTACATCGCCCATGGAAATAATTACCGGTTTCTTTTCTTTTAATAATTGAAGTTCTCGCAAAATAACTTCAGAAGCCAACGCACTACCACCTCCTGAGTTGATACGTATCACTACAGCTTTTACCTTATCGTTCTTTTTAATTTTTCTGATTTCTTGCATTAGGGTTTCTGAGGCTATCTGACGTTCTTCAGTGCCCTCCCCATCTACTATATTGCCTTCTGCAAACAAAACCGCTATCTTATTTTCTACAATTCTCTTTTTCAATTTTACCGTTGCTGAGTATTCATTGATGTTTTGATAATTGAGTTTATCCTTTTCAGCTTTTCCCAACTTCGTTTTCATGATTTGTTCTACTTCATCCCAATAAAGCAGCCCATCTACTAGTTTTTTTTGTAGAGCATCTTGAGGAAAATAAATAGCGCCTGTGGCTGCCCATTGATGAATAGAGGCGGTATCTGTTCCTGTTTTTTCGCTAATTGAAGCAATAAAATTTGCCCAAAGCCCTTGTTGATAAGCTCGTATTTGTAGCTTGTTGGGTTCGCTCATTTTCTGCTCTCTAAATGGTTCTGTTGCACTTTTGAACTTACCCGCATAAAAAATTTCAGGTTGCACTTGCAGCATATCTAAGGTTCCTTTGAAAAATGGAATCTGTGAAGCCAAGCCTTTAAACTCAAAGCTACCAGCGGGATTGAGGAATACCTTATCTGCTATATTAGCGATGTAATAAGACTTTTGAGTGATGCCTTCTGCATAAGCATAAATAAATTTTTTAGAAGTTTTAAAATCTGCTAATGCAGTTCTAAGCTGTTGTAATGTCGCCCATCCATTGGGGGAACCTTCCACTTTTAATAAGATGCCTTTAATTTGCTTATCGTTTTTAGCATAAGCGATTGCTTGATTCATATCATACAAACCTGGGATAAAAGCATTGCCGTCACTTAGCGCAGCAAGCGAATTGCTTTCCGAACGTTCTTGAATACTACGGTTGATATTGATAACTAGAATAGAGTTGTCTTGAATCACAGTTGTGGGGGCTTCAGAAATGGACTTGGTAGCCCCTACTATAATACCGATAACGGCTAAAATCAGAACCACACTTGTAACCACAATGGCTAGCATGGAAGCAAAAAACATTTTAAAAAATTGACGCATAATTTTTGGCTTATTAAGTCGCAAAGGTACTTGTCAACTAGTTTAAAATATCATTTAAAGTATTTATAAAATCAATTAAGAAATTAGATATTTACGTTTTATATGAACGTAGCGTATTTACTACTTGGCAGCAATGAAGGTAACCGTTTAAATCATCTCAAAAAGGCTACGGAAAAGCTAAATTGTGCTACAATA
>CALMXV010000454.1 GCA_937871155.1 uncultured Taibaiella sp.
GCATAGGAGCAATAACGCTATCTTCTTGCTCTTCGAACAAAAACACCAGTAAAAATGCAGGTGTATCACGCGCTACAGGTTGGAATTACAATGACTCCCGTTTAGGTGGTTTTGATGTTGCAGATTACAGAGGACAACAAACAGGTCCGGGTCTTACATTTATTGAAGGCGGTCGTTTCACTATGGGGCAAACCGATGAAGATCTATCATACGAGCGCAACAGCCTTCCACATACGGTGTCGGTATCTTCCTTTTATATGGATGAAACTGAAGTAGCAAATATTCACTATCGTGAGTATTTGTATTGGCTTCAAAGAGCGTATGGCTCAGATTATCCGGAATTCATTGCCAAGGCATTGCCTGATACTACTTCTTGGAGAAGAGGCTTAGCTTATAACGAACCATTAGTGGAGTTATATCTTCGTCATGCTGCTTACAACTACTATCCAGTTATAGGTGTGAATTGGTACCAAGCCAATGACTATGCAAAATGGCGTAGCGATCGTGTAAATGAGTACATACTTATTAAAAGCGGAAAACTAAAGAAGAATCCTAACCAAGTGAATGAAGATGTGTATAGCACAGAAGCCTACACTGGAGGGCAATACGAAGGTTCTGCCGGAGCTCTTAAAAAGCGTGATTTAGATCCAAATGGTTCTGGTAAAAGAAATATTACCTATGCTGATGGGGTATTATTACCTAACTATCGCCTTCCAACAGAAGCTGAATGGGAATATGCAGCATTAGGCTTAATAGGAAACAACCCTGAACCCGCTACGAAACGTCGTCGTGGTGAAGAAGTAATTACTGATAGAAATACTTACCCTTGGGGTCCACGTGACGGAGTTCGCTCTGGTATGCGTAATCAATATCAGGGTGAATTCAATGCGAACTTCCTACGTGGTAAAGGTGATGCGATGGGTGTTGCTGGTGGCTTAAATGATAATGCTACTCACCCTGCTCCAATCTATCAATTCAAACCAAATGCTTTTGGTCTTTATAATATGGCTGGGAACGTTAGCGAATGGGTATTGGATACGTATCGTCCTCTTACTTTTCAAGATGCTGAAGGTGTGAATCCTTTCCGTGGTAACGTTTTTGATGCATATCGCAGAATTGCTGAAGACAACTCTCTTGAAGAAAAAGATTCTTTAGGTCGTGTTCCTAAACGCTTGATGAGTGAACAAGAATTGGAAAAAACAAGAAATGCTGAATTCATGGTTCATAACCCTGATGCAAGAGGATTTAAAGATGGTAATGATTCCGTGTATGTTTACGAATACGGTAAAACTACTTTAATCAATAACGAAGCTAAAGTAATTAAAGGTGGTAGCTGGGCAGACCGTGCTTATTGGATGTCTCCAGGTACACGCCGTTTCCAAAATGGTAATCAAGGTAGTTCTACAGTTGGGTTCCGTTTAGTAATGGATCGCCTTGGTAGCCCTGATGGCAACAATGGTAGAAGAGCTGGTAAAACTTTCAGCAACAGAAGATAACAATCGTTTCAACTGAAAATATCAAATCCCGATGAGTAAAGTTCATCGGGATTTTTTTAGTTTTTGAATTATGCGATCCTTGATTCCGGCTTATTAAAAATAAAAACTTGTTTAGTTTTCTTGGGCTTTATTATTTTTATCAAGGAATCTAGTTCAATAGCTAAGAAAACGGTTCGGCGTCTTTTGCTAAATAGACTTACTGCTGATGAATGGTGCCATCGCCACTAAAGTCGCCTTGTAAGTTTATAGCTGGGACAATAAAAATTTCAAAAATATTTACTACACAATTTAATAAAATTACCCTTGGAAATTGCAGCCTTATACGAGCTATATCTCAAGCATCCTATCGTAGAAACTGATACTAGAAAATTACAAGCAGGGTGTCTATTCTTTGCCCTAAAAGGCGATCACTTTAATGGCAATTTATTTGCCCAACAAGCACTAGATGCCGGCGCGGCTTATGCAGTTGTCGATGAGGCTCAAAACTACAATGATGAGCGGCTGCTACTCGTTACAAACGTATTAGAAACCCTACAGGAACTAGCTACGTATCATCGCAATCAATTTTCTATACCGATATTAGGCATCACAGGAAGCAATGGGAAAACGACGACCAAAGAATTAATAACCGCAGTACTGAAAACTCAATATCGCACTCATGCTACTGTAGGCAACCTAAACAATCATATTGGCGTACCGTTGACGTTGTTAAGTATGCCTTTGGATACGGAAATTGGCATTATAGAAATGGGGGCGAATCATCTTCAAGAAATTGAAGGATATTGTAAAATAGCGCAGCCAACACATGCTATTATCACCAACTGTGGCAAAGCACATTTAGAAGGATTTGGCAGTGAAGAGGGCGTACGTAAAGGCAAAGGGGAGCTTTATGATTTTATAAGGGAACATCAAGGCACGATCTATCGAAATAGTGACTTAGCCTATTTAGAGCCTATGGCTAGTGGCATAGACAAACAAGTAACTTATGGACAAGGAAACGCAACTTATATCGGTAAAATCATTTCAGAAGATGTATTCTTAAAAATAGCGGTGTTGACAAGT
>CALMXV010000455.1 GCA_937871155.1 uncultured Taibaiella sp.
CTGTTGTTTTCTTTTTACAAGACTTTAGGAAATCAATATTGTCGCCACCATTCACTAGATAGTCACTAATAGCAAGTTTGTACATTAGGTTTTCATGTAAAGGCATATTGTTAACCTGTATGTCTATGGCTTTACCATCCTTTATCTTAAAGGAACAGCCACTTATCGGCCAGCCTTTAGCTTTTGCTATCACATCACAAAGCTGCTGTACTTGACTGCCAGAAACCTCAACGATAGTAAGCATATTATCAAAAGGCATGAGTTCATATATTTTCTCTTTTGTAATAACGCCAGCTGCTATATAGGGCAATCGGATGCCCCCATAGTTACACACTGATATTGCCACTTTCTTATCTATTTTTTGTGCAGCTACTAACTGCGCGTCTGCCACAAAATTTCCCAAGCTACTTTCAGGTTGTGCTTTTGTAAGCATGATATCAGTTTTACCAAGCACTTCTTGCATTTGTGTATCCACTCCTCTCTTATATGGTGAAAGCAACTGATAGATACTGCTATCCATAGGCACTTCAGAAGAAATAGTATAGGATTGATTGCTAACGCTATGAGGGTATAAATGATGTGTACACGAATTATTAACTAGCAGAAACAACCCAAATACAACTGCCGAAGCTAGACTTTTCATAAGGCAAGGTTTTGAAAATATTCATTTTAAAGTTAGTTCAAATTTTGTGGTAATGATGATGATAAATATTCAAAAGCTCGATTTTCATAAATTATCTTGAACTTTATTTAAAGAAGTATCAAAAATTCTAAACATCGTAACAGCTCATTCTAACATCTAACTTTCCCAATATGATTTTAAAAATATTTAGTGACCGACCCACAAAAATCTTCATCTTAATAACCGCTTTCTTTGTAGCAAATGCATTGATCGCAGAATGTATTGGTGGTAAATTATTTTCTTTAGAAAAACTTTTTAACCTCACACCAAAGCCTTTTAGCTTATTAGGTGAAGAGGGGCTTACTTATACTTTAACTTGTGGTGTATTGCTATGGCCTTTAGAGTTTGTAATTACTGATATTGTCAATGAATTTTATGGGCCCAAAGCGGTTCGTAGGATTTCCTATATCGCTGTATCATTGATAGGGTATGCATTTCTAATGTTTTATTTAGCTATCGGCACACCTCCCAACACCGACTTTTGGGTAGGCAGCCAGCAACAATATGGAATACCGGATATGCAACTTGCCTTTGCGGCTATCTTCGGTCAAAGTATGTGGATCATCTTCGGTAGCTTGATGGCATTCCTAGTAAGCCAAGTATTGGATGCTTGGGTGTTTCAGAAAATTAAAAAACGTACCGGAGAAAAACATATATGGCTACGTGCAACCGGTTCTACCTTCGTTTCTCAATTTGTAGATAGTTTCATTGTATTATTTATAGCTTTTAAAATCGGTCAAGACTGGAGCTACCAAAGGGTTTTGGCTATTTGCATGGTCAACTATTCTTACAAATTCACAATGGCAATAGTCTTAACACCACTCATATATTTAATAGAAGGACAAATCATTAACTACTTAGGAAAGGATGTTGCCCATCAAATGAAATTGGAAGCAAGCGGAAGCAGTATCGCTCAATAAGCTTTGAAGCTGCTTTTTATTCGTTGCTTATTTATACTTTTGCCCCTTTAAAATTGTAGCCATGACTAAAGGACCTGTTTCTCAATTTATTCAACATCATTATAGACACTTCAATGCTGCTGCATTAATGGATGCTGCCAAAGGATACGAAGCACATCTTGCAGAAAACGGAAAAATGATGATTACCCTAGCTGGTGCAATGAGCACAGCGGAGTTGGGTATTTCATTAGCCGAAATGATTCGTCAAGACAAAGTACATATCATTAGCTGTACAGGTGCCAACTTAGAAGAAGATGTGATGAATTTAGTAGCACATAATAGCTACAAACGCGTACCAAACTATAGAGACTTAACCCCACAAGAAGAATGGGATTTATTAGAAAATCATTATAACCGTGTTACCGATACTTGTATCCCAGAAGAAGAAGCATTTCGAAGGCTTCAACAACATTTGGTAAAGCAATGGAAAGAAGCAGAAGCAAAAGGAGAACGTTATTTTCCTCATGAATTTTTATATAAAACCGTACTCAGTGGCGACCTTCAACAATACTATGAAATAGACCCAAAAGACAGTTGGATAGTAGCTGCGGCTGAAAAAAACATCCCTATCGTGTGTCCGGGATGGGAAGACAGTACTACCGGCAACATCTTTGCAAGCTATGTCATCAAAAAAGAATTGAAAGCAGACACGGTTAAAAGCGGTATTGAATACATGGTATGGCTAGCAGATTGGTATCGTCAAAACTCAGGAGGCAAAGGCGTAGGTTTTTTCCAGATTGGAGGAGGTATAGCTGGCGATTTCCCAATTTGTGTAGTACCTATGATGTATCAAGATTTGGAATGGCATGATGTTCCGTTTTGGAGTTATTTCTGTCAAATAAGCGACAGCACTACTTCTTATGGTTCTTATAGTGGTGCCGTTCCAAACGAAAAAATTACTTGGGGCAAATTGGATATCCACACCCCAAAATACATTGTAGAAAGCGATGCTACCATCGTAGCACCTTTAATGTTTGCTTGGATTCTAGGCTGGTAAACCTGCTTCAATAAAATTATTTTAAACTATCGTGGACATCAATTTACGATAGTTTTTTATTGCTACTCAAGGCTATAAGACGACAATCATGGGCTGAATGCTACCCAACATTGGAGTTGAAAAGTTTTCCGTATTTCAAAACTATCTCCCAATTATGCAAACAGATTTTCCCGATTGATAAGCCTTAAATATAGAATGCTTGGTTCCTTTGCGCATTCAAAAATCATTTTGTGAAACATCTATTTATACTCATTGGATTCTTAGTCCCAGCAACTTTATTCGCTCAAAAAAACACAACAGAAAACAACACCTACATTGCTTCAAATAGCACTGCAAACCATACTTCCAACGATGGTTTTACTAAGCAAGAGTCTTCCATCAATGACAAGGATAGCTTAGAGAGACTATATGAAGAAAGTGATAAAGAAGGACATCAAGCTAAGCAATTACAAGAAGTAGTAGTAGGCGGGAGTAAATCTATTAATGACCAACCCGTAAGCATTGGCAAGGTGGCCATCAACCCAATGGACTTACCACAAAGTATTTCCATCATAGGACAAGAAGTGCTAAGAGATCAACAAGCACAACGCTTGAGTGATGTCATTAAAAATGTAAACGGTGTATATCTAGCCACTACAAGAGGCAGTACCCAAGAAAGTTTTTCTGCTCGTGGGTATGGCTTTTCCAGCAGCAATATGTTTAAAGATGGTTCACGAATCAATACCGGTGTTATGCCTGAGATGAGTGGACTAGAACGTGTAGAAATCTTAAAAGGTAGTGCGGCTATTCTTTATGGCAATGTGGCTCCAGGAGGCATCATCAACATGGTTACCAAGCAACCAAAATTTGAATATGGAGGTTCCGTTTCAATGCGTGTGGGTAGCTACAACTTATACAAACCGGCATTTGATGTATATGGTCCGATTTCAAAAAATATTGCATTTAGAGTGAATGGAACGTATGAACATGCAGGCAGCTATCGCAACTTACCGAACGCATCCAATCGTTATTATATCAACCCATCCTTGCTCTTTAAAGTAGGAGCTAAAACAGAGGTCTTAGTTCAAGCAGATTATTTAAAACATGACTTTACTCCTGACTTTGGTATCGGAAGTTATGACAACACTAAAATCCCTAATGTTCCTATCGGAACTTTCTACGGTACACCTTGGCAGTATTCAAAATCACAACAAACTACAGCTTCCGCTATAGTAAATCATACCTTCAATGAAAATTGGAAGCTCAATGCTTCTTTATCTTACCAACAATATGATAGAGACTATTACTCTACCGAGCGTATTCAAGCATTAGCTAATGGCGATTGGGCGCGTCCGCTGAATCGTTTAATTTCAAAAGAACAGTATTATATCGGTACGGTAAATCTTACCGGTTACTTTAAAACATTTGGCATGAAACATACCCTTCTTGCCGGTGTAGATGCTGACCAATATATCACCCAAAGCACTACCTTCAACCAACCAAAAACATACGATACGATCAACCTTTTTGATGCTAACAAATACACCCGCCGTAATGATATGCCGGTTGCAAAAGAGGTATTGCGGACGACAGCGCCTATCAATCGATATGGTATTTATGTACA
>CALMXV010000456.1 GCA_937871155.1 uncultured Taibaiella sp.
TCCTTGCCGATAAAAAAAGTATAGGCACATCATTGTGCAACATGCGAATCGTTTCACAAACGGTAATACCATCCATATCCGGCAACATGATATCGAGGATGATTAAATCAAAATATTCGCTCTTTACCAACTTTAAAACAATAGGCCCATTATCAGCAGTAGTTACCTCATAGCCTTCTAGTTCTAAGTTCAATTTCAAGGCTTCGCGCAAACTCGTTTCATCTTCTACTACCAATACTGAAGCTTTTCTTTCTTTATTCATCTTTGAATTTTATGGAGGGTAAAATCATAAACTATAACAGCCTATTGCTGACAGCTATGATTAAAATAAATCCATTGCATATTAGCCATAATTAACGTGGCAAGTTCAGTTTAATCCATACTATTTTTAAAAAACCCAGCAGAAAATCTAAAAATTCCGTCTTATGTAATATATTTAAGCGAAAATTTTAAAAAGCTATACTAAATCAGGTGAAACTATTTCGCATGAAAAGACATACTTTACTCCATACTCTTACTATTGCTGCCTTGATGAGCACAACCATCCTAAGTTGTAAAAAGGAGAATGGAATTGATAATGAAACCGTCATTAAAAAGCCTTATGGCTTATATATCACTAGTGAAAAAGGCGAACTTTTAAATACCAACGATGGGGACAACTATACCACCGTCTTCCCCGTTGATGGTTATGCTACTCGTTCTTTGGTTACTAGCAGCAAAGGAATTGTTTGGCTAAAGGCCAATTTATTTGTGAGTTTAAATAACGGAAAGAATTTCAATCCTAAATTAACAGTTTCAATACCACCAACACCAGGCACCCCTTGGCAAACTATCTTGCTAAGTGCATTAGACCAAGATAGAATATATGCGGCTAGTACCTTAAACAAAGGAATTTATTATTCGGATAATAATGGAGATACTTGGTCAGAAGATGCAGCTTGGGATAACTCATTAATTGGCGGAGGAATTAATTCTTTTACACAACTTAAGAATGGAGTTATCTATGCTCATGCAGATAAGGACGATTCTTTGTACAGAAAAAATGATAAAAACAGCAATTGGACTTGGGTGCAACAAACTACTCCACTTGCAGGAACAGGTACTTATTACATCAACCATTTTGACAATACCCTTGTTGCTACAGACGTAACTGGTGCTAATGGAGTTTACTATAGTAACGATGGCCAAAATTGGAATAAATATAACGGACTACCTACCAGAAAGCTTTATAGTACAAACGCTCCTTTCGATCAAGTCCTATTAGTAGGTACCGACTCGATGGGCATTTATCGTTTACAATCCGGACAGTTTGTAGCCTCTAACAATGGTATGCCTATCAATGCAACCGTGTTTGGCATTATCGGAAAGGATAACGTTTATAAAAATGGTGCGCGTAAACAATTTATCTATGCAGCTACCGACCAAGGCCTTTATCGTAGTGAAGACTTAGGACAGAATTGGGTGATGGTGAAAACCGGTAATTATAGAAGCGTTTATTAGTAACTACATTTCAATGATATCTTAAAGGCTATCTCTTTCTGAGGTAGCCTTTATCTTTTAATAGCATTGATGGTAAATCAAATAACAATAAGGTGCTTTAATCGCTAAGGTGCTATTAATTTTACTTTACTGAAGCTCGGTAGAAAAGTAGTTGTACTCTTCTTGCAAATCAAGAAAAGGATATGCTTCCTTTAGCTTTTGGACTTTTAAAGTATAGGTCTTCAAAAAATCTTGATGGGCTTGAGTATTGGGGAAACGAGTACGATGATTTTTAGCAGTTTGGATTTCTTTTACTTGTTCCATTATCCCCTGCGTTTTATCCGTCATATATACATGTACAAACTGCTCCCACACATATTGTGTAGCCATATAGTTAGGGTGTACAAAATCGATATCATAAAATCGATAATCACGAAGGATATCAATAACTAATTCATAAGCTGGAAAATAAAGAATATCCTTATTGGACTCGCAGAGTTGATGAACTGCTTCTAGTAAGCGAGCCTTACTTCTGTTATTAGCTACTACTCCATCTCGTATATGCCGCACCGGACTAATGGTGAAGATAAACTGAACCTCAGGATTGACCCTACGTATATTCTCTAACGAAAGTTGTAGCCGGTTGACGATAGTATCAATGTCTAAAAGTTTTTTCTCAAACCACTGACTAGGCGCCCGATGGTTGTTTGCAACAGGTGTTTGGCTTTCTTTTAAATAATATTGAAAAGAAGAACCTAAAGTGATGATAAGAAAATTAGCTTTTCGAATACTACGATAAGCCACTTCTAAAGCCTGATTCATGTTTGATAAAGCCGAGGAGGCATCAACATGTGAAAATCGAGTATGATGTGACCAGCTATTCCATAATTCATTTAGATAAAACAAATCTTCTTTCACATAAGGGGCTCCGCTAATATATCGTTCTAAGCATTCAGCCACACTCAAAGGATTGAATAAAATGCCATGTGGATTCGAACAAACCTGAAACTTATGCTGCTGAAGCCGTTCACATATATGTTCTGTAAAGCAAGAACCGATAAGGAAAACAGGCGATGTGTATTCAATAGAATTAGGATTAGGCTTTAGCGAAAGTTGTAAGGAAAATTCCGACATCATTTTTCAAAACTACAATATAGCAGGAAGAATTACTGGTTCGGAATTGAAGGTATTCATAGGTAAAATTTCATAATTATCGGATGAGCGCGGTTTTTGTAGCGGTTATTGTCAAAATTTCTTATAAATTTGCGCTCCTTGAAATTAATATAATAAAACAAACAAGTACTGCAATGTCTGTAATACAAAGTCTGAGAACGAAGTACGCTAAACTAGTCGGTTTCATTATCGCTATTTCCTTAGTGGGCTTCTTGTTGATGGATGCCGGAGATAACATCAAAAAGATATTTACCGGAAACGATTATATCGCAAAAGTGAATGGAGATGAAATCGACCCTAAAGAATATTCTATCCGTATCAACGAATTAGAAACCCTTTATGCAACTATGGGAAACAACAATTTGGATGAAAACACCAAAGCACAAATTCATACACAAGTATTGAACGAAATGCTTTTCGAAAAAGTGGTAGCTAGCCAAATGGATGACCTGGGTTTGACCTTAACCAAAGAAGAATCTAAAGAGTTGATCAGTGGTGCAAATCCGCATCCTTTAGTGATGCAGTTTCCTTATTTCAAAAATCCTGAAACCGGTCAGTTTGACCCACAAGCTTTGATGGCTTTTGAACAAAAGAAAATTGATACTAAAAACCCTCAAGCTGCCAAAGCATTGGAACAATGGGACATGATGAAGAACTATATCCGCCGTCAAGCATTGATTCAAAAATATAGTGCGTTAGTGTCTGGTGGCATTGGAAGTCCTAAGTTTTTGTCTGATATCATGACAAAAGACATGAACCAAATGGCAAACATCCGCTATGTAAAAGTGCCATTTACTTCTATTAATGATAATGAAGTAAAAGTAACTGATGCTGACTTGAATGATTATATTAAAAAACACGCTGCTCAATACAGAATTGATGACCCTACCAGAAGTATGGATTATGTAGCTTTTGATATCGTTCCTTCAAAAGACGATACTACCGCAGTATTTTCAGCCATCAGCAATTTGAAAAATGAATTTGCAACAACTACTGATGATGAAAACTTTGTAAATCGTAATTCTGAAGAACATTTTACAGGAGGATATGTTAGTAAGAAAACTTTCATGTCACAGTTTGCAGATTCAATTTTAAACAAACCTGTAGGTTCAGTATATGGCCCTTATTTCGAAAATGGAAGCTATAAATTGACAAAAGTATTAGACAGAACTACCTTACCCGATTCTGTAAAAGTTCGTCACATATTGGTAAAAACAAAAGACAGAGGTAATGAAGTACTTAGCGATTCTTTAGCTAAGAAGAAAATTGACAGTGTTGAATTGGCAGCAAAATCAGGTGCAGATTTCAATCAACTTGTGACTGTTTACTCGGATGATGATGGAAGTAAAAAAACAGCCGGTGAATATGAATTTACCTTAGCACAACGTCCTCAACTTTCAAAAGAATTTGGTGACTTTATCTTTGAAGGAGCCGCCGGTGGTAAGAAGGTGGTAAAAGTAGATAATGATAACTATTCAGGATATCACTATATAGAAATCATTAATCAAAAAGGAATGGGTTCCGTTGAAAAATTAGCAACCATTACAAAGCCATTGTTTGCAAGCCCTGAAACGGAAAATGCTATTTATTCAAAAGCTAACGAATTTGCCGGTAGAAATACTACTGCTAAAGCTTTCGATGAAACCATTAAAAAGCAAAACCTAAATAAATTAGTTGCAGATAATGTGAAAGTAAACGACTTTATGATTCCTGGAATCGGATCCTCTCGCGAAGTGATTCGTTGGATGTATGATGCTAAGAAAGACGATATCTCAAGTGTATTTAATCTGGATGGCAGATACATCATTGGTAAGCTTACCGCTATTCGCGACAAAGGATTGATGCAAGTGGATGAAAGTAATCGCCCAATGTTGGAAGCACAAGTTAAAGCAGAAAAGAAAGCCGCATTGATAGCGAATAAATATAAAGGTCAAAATGTAGATGCCATAGCACAAGCCACAGCACTAATGGTACAAACTGCAGATTCTATTAACGCATCTAGTACCTACTTACCGAACCTTGGTTACGAACCTAAAGTGGTGGGCTATACTTTCTTTGACGGGTTCAAACCCAATACTACCTCACCGGGTATTAGAGGTAATGATGGTGTTATCTTTATGTCATTAGTGAGTAGAGAGGTTAGTAATGCCGCTCCTGATGCAAACCAGGTTATGCAACAGATGATGATGCAAAACATGCAGTTGAAAAATAGTGTTGGCGGTATGTTGCAACAAACATTATTACGCTCAGCTGATATTAAGTATAGTGCAAAGAATCTTTATTAAAGGTTTTTTTAAATAAATATTGAGAAAGCTAGCCTTTATGGTTAGCTTTTTTAATTGTAGTTTTGCCATCGTTCTTTGAAAGCCTATTTCAAAATTGGGGTCGACTGGTTTTGACAGCATAGGGCAGGGTAAGTAAGCATGTCGTGACTTGTTTCGTTAGCACGTAAATCAGAACATTCAACAATTCAAATGGCAATACTTCGTATGCCATGGCTGCATAATCAGTGATTAAGTAGTCATTAGGGCCGCCGAGCAGGCCGGTCTGTAGCCGAGCTCCGCCGCCGACTCAAACTAATACAGAATGCTGCTGCAATAGGCTGTGCTTGTAGCAAAAGACCATACAGCTAAGTGATACTTTGGTTCGTCTAATTCCTGAGTGTTACCGACAATCAATATTAGAATACACATGTAGAAAGCTTATTGGGCATATGTTTGGACGCGGGTTCGACTCCCGCCGGCTCCACAATTTAGAGGTATAGCATCCGCATCGCTATACCTCTTTTTATTGATATAGTTTTGTTCACATTCTTTTCTTAATTTAAAGTTCTCTCCAGCTCTTTTCTCATAAACTCTTAACTGTCCTTATATTTGCACCATGAAGAAAATATTGGTAACCGGTGGTTGTGGTTATATTGGTGGGCATACAATTGTAGATTTGATAGACAACGGATTTGAGGTTATTTCTGTAGATGACCTTTCAAAAGGCTCACTAAGAATGTTACATGGTATAGAACAAATTTTAGGTCGCTCTATTAAAAATTACAAGGTCAATCTTTGTAATCTGGAAGACACCCAAGCCATTTTCATGGAGAATCCGGATATCGTTGGTATCATTCATTTTGCAGCTTACAAGTCGGTTCCGGAATCCGTAAATCAACCGCTTAAGTATTATCGTAATAATATTGACTCCTTGGTGAATGTATTGCAATGTGCTAAAGAATACGGAGTGCATCACTTTGTGTTTTCTTCATCTTGTTCCGTATATGGCAATCCGGATACACTTCCTGTAGATGAGCAAGCGGTTTTAAAAGAAGCCGAATCGCCATATGCAAGAACCAAACAAATGGGTGAAGCTATATGTAATGATTTTTGTAAAACCACTGCAAATTTTAATACGGTATTACTTCGATATTTTAATCCTGTCGGAGCACATTCTACTACCGCAATTGGAGAACTTCAGGAGGCACCAGAAAATTTGGTGCCGGTAATTACACAAACAGCTATAGGCAAACGGCCATCTATGAATGTATTTGGTACCGATTATGATACCCGTGATGGATCTTGCATTCGCGATTATATACACGTAATGGATATCGCTAATGCTCACACCAAAGCCATACAATTCATGATAGCATCGAAACAAAAAATAGTCTCTGAAATTTTTAACTTGGGCAGTGGCAAGGGCGTTACCGTATTGGAGTTAATCGATGCCTTTGAAAAAACCTCCGGACAAAAATTAAATTATTCCAAGTCAGACAGAAGACCTGGTGATGTAATAGCAGTCTATGCCAATAATGATAAAGCAAAATCGCTATTAGGTTGGGAAACAAAATATAACCTAGAAGCTATGATGGATACCGCATGGCGATGGGAAGTAACCTTGAAAAAAGAAAAAGATCGTATTCAATTAAATTAATCAAGGCATAAAAAACAGTACTTTTTTTTCAAATCGTTCTCTATAATAATGATGCTTACTCCTAGTTTGGGTAAGCATTTTTTATTGCACAAGACCTTTACAGATTTTTTTTACGATATAAGGCCCTTCATAAATAAATCCGGTATAAACTTGAACTAAAGAAGCGCCTGCATTCAGTTTTTCTTTAGCATCAGCAGCAGTAAAAATTCCACCGGCAGCTATGATAGGGATACTGCCATTACTTTTAGTATGCAAATATAGAACAACTTCTGTGGCTCGTTTGGTAAGCGGCTTGCCACTCAATCCTCCGGCACCTATTGCTGCTACTGTAGTGTTATCTGTAGCAAGATTAGAACGGTCAATTGTGGTATTTGTCGCAACGATGCCTTGAATTCCGGTATCCTTAACGATGGCAACGATATCATCTAATTGAGTATCCGTTAAGTCGGGTGCTATTTTTAAAAGCAACGGTTTAGGCTTTCCTTTTTGACGGTTCAGTTCCATCAAACGATTTAAGAGCTTCGTTAAGGGCTCTTTTTCTTGAAGGTCTCTGAGGCCGGGTGTATTCGGGCTACTAACATTTACTACGAAATAATCGACAACGTCAAACAGTTCCTGAAAACATTTTTCATAATCATCCCAGGCTTGTTCATTGGGAGTATCTTTGTTCTTGCCAATATTGCCACCAATAATTAAAGATTCTTTCCTTTGAAGTAAGCGCATACGAGCCGCCGCAGCACCGTCATTATTGAAACCCATTCTATTGATTAAGGCTGCATCTGCTGGTAGTCGAAAGAGCCTTGGTGCGGGATTCCCGGGTTGTGGACGAGGTGTAACGGTGCCTATCTCTACAAAACCAAACCCTAGGCAAGCCAACTGATCCGTAAACTTTGCATCTTTATCAAAGCCTGCTGCTAAGCCTACAGGATTAGGAAATCGAATACCCCAAAGTTCACGTTCTAGTGAAGGATGTTTAAAAGTAAATTGAGACTTAAGCAACCCCCTCCCAATACCGGTAGCATAAACTGTTTTTAAGCGATTCATTGCCCAGTAATGCGCCTTTTCAGGCGACATGGTGAATAAAAATTTCTTTATTAGACCGTACATTGCTGCCAAAGATACAAGGACTTGATTAGTTCTAAAAATTGGCATAAAACTGCTTTAAAGAGAATATCCGAAGTAGCAGCGCTTTTAATATTTTCAATTACATTTAACCAATGGCAAAGGTAAAATCAGCTTTTTTCTGCCAACAATGTGGCTATGAAACTCCAAAATGGACGGGCAAGTGTCCATCATGCAATGCGTGGAATACCTTAGTAGAAGAAATAGTGCGACATGATGATAAGATAGCACCAGAAAAAATATGGCAAGACGATACCATTAAAATATCTAAGAAAGCACATAAGATAGATGACATCTCAACACAGCAAGAGTTGCGGATGATAACACCGGATTCTGAGTTGAATCGT
>CALMXV010000457.1 GCA_937871155.1 uncultured Taibaiella sp.
AAAAGAACGATTGCTCAACAGTCCGCCATATTCTCTAGCAAAAGGAACTCCTTGAGCTACACATTGATCAATGATATTAGCACTTACTTCTGCTAAGCGATGTACATTGCCTTCACGAGCACGATAGTCGCCACCTTTAATGGTATCATAAAATAAACGGAACGTGCTATCCCCATCATTCTGATAGTTTTTAGCAGCGTTGATACCACCTTGTGCCGCTATTGAGTGTGCACGACGTGGACTATCTTGAAAACAGAATGTTTTTACTTTATATCCCAACTCACCCAATGTTGCAGCTGCTGATGCACCTGCTAGTCCTGTGCCGATAACGATTATTTCCAGTTGGCGTTTATTTGCCGGATTTACCAGTTTGCAAGTAGATTTATAATCTGTCCATTTTTTTGACAGTTCTCCTTTTGGTATTTTGGAATTCAGTGGCATTTATGAAAAATATTTAAGCGTGATTTTTGATTAGTTTCTATTGAAGTATGTAGCTTAAATTAATGGACTACCCTTCATCTTTTATAGTTTATTATTGGTTCTTATTAGTTCATCCATCCTAGGTAAAATGCTAAGGGCATCAATGCAAAAAGCAACGGAACGATTATTGAAAATGCATAACCTACATTGCGAATGATGGCTTTGTACTTTGGTGTGCCCATACCTAATGTCTGGAATGCGCTATAGAAGCCATGAGCCAGATGAAACGCTAATGAAAGACATCCTACCAAATATAGAATTACGACCCATAAGCTTTGAAAGGTTTCCTGCATCATCGTATAAAGATTCAACTCTTCACCAGTAGCAAATTGTTCTGCACGATTAGGAATCCAAAATTGGGAAGCATGAATGACTAAGAATAATAAAACTAAAGTACCTAACAAGCCCATAGAGCGACTATACCATTTGCTGGTTTCGCTAGTTTTATGCATTGCATAGCGTACACTTCTTTTACTTCTATTTGAAGCGGTCAACATGATACCTTGTGCAATATGCAAGATAAAGCCAATAACCAAGCCAATCTCAGTGATTCGAATTATAGGATTGCTACCCATGAAATGAGCTGCTTCATTAAATTTCACACCACTATCAAACCAGAAGATTTGAGCATTGACATAGGCATGAACAATTAAGAAAACAATTAGGAATAAACCAGTAAAGCTCATGACTAATTTTCTACCAATAGAAGATGTGAAGTGTTTTTTCCAAGACATGGAGGAAATGTTTGTTGAATTGTAATAGAATTGTAAAACTTGACAAAGATACTATTCAATTTATGGAAGGGCAATAGAAGTAATATATTTTTTAAATTAAAACGTGCGACATTATTTGAACAATGAAGTGCTGTTTCATCGTTTATTTTTGGGGGTTGATAATGTAAAGACATAATAAAAAAATCCCTTCTCAACTTATTTTGAAAAGGGATTTTTATGCATTGGGTTGTATTATTCAAATGCTTTAGTTAATAATGTTTGTTGTTCAATTGCATGCATTTTTCCAAAACCTGTAGCAGATGCTGCACTTGATGGGCGGCTTATATATCGTATTTTAAAGTCTTCAGGTAGGTGGGTCATCAAAAATGATAAAGCACCATTATTTCTTGGTTCTTCTTGCACCCATACCCATTCTGCATTCTTATATTTTGCTTTCAATGCATTCAATTGTTTTATAGGCAAAGGATAGATTTGTTCCAATCGAACTACTGCAACATCTATACGACCATCAGCTTGCTGCTTATCACTAAGTTCATAATACACTTTACCGCTACAAAGCAATACTCGTTTCACTTTAGAGGCAGTCTTCACGGTTGTATCATCAATCACTTCTTGAAAACCACCTGATGTAAACGCATCAATATGCGAGTATGCTCGAGCCAAACGTAGATTGGCTTTAGGTGAGAAGTTAATCATTGGTTTTCTGAACTCCCAAGCTAACTGGCGACGGAACGCATGGAAAAAATTGGCAGCCGTTGTAATATTGGTAACAACAATATTGTCTTCAGCAGCTAATTGAAGGAAACGTTCTAAACGTGCAGAGGAGTGTTCCGGACCTTGACCTTCATAACCATGAGGTAATAAAAGCACGAGCCCGCTCATTTTGTTCCATTTGGTTTCAGCAGAACAGATATATTGGTCAATTACCGTTTGTGCACCATTGGCAAAATCACCAAATTGCGCTTCCCAAATAGTTAAGATATTTGGATTGGCTATAGAATATCCATATTCATATCCTAATACTGCGAATTCACTTAATAGCGAATTGTACAATTGCATAGATACTTTAGAAGAGGCATTGCTAAGACGATTGTATTCGACATTGGTATTTTCATCATGTAAAACTGCATGCCTATGTGAAAAGGTGCCACGTTGTACATCTTGTCCACTCATACGAATTGCATTGCCATCAGCAAGGATACTAGCATAGGCTAAAAGCTCCCCGGTTGCCCAATCTACTTCTTGTTTTTCTTCAAATAATTTTACTTTTTCGTCTAGTAGTTTTTGAATTTTTCTAAGCGGCTGAAACCCTTCTGGAACTTGCATTAAGCCGTTAAAGAGTTTTTCAATAGTTGCTTTTTTTACAGCCGTTACCGGCGAGTGGTCAAAGTCTTCTTTGGAAGAGCGACGCAATTTTTGCCAAGCTTTTTCAACAGGTTGAAGCTGATAAGGCAATGGTTTTTGTTTAACTTCATCTAATCGTAATTGAAGATCGTCCCAAAAAGATTTTTCCATTTGTGTGGCTAAATCACGTGCATCAGGCTCTCCATTGGAAAGTAAAAACTGGGTATAAACTTCACGAGGGTTAGGATGTGTTTTAATCACCTCATACATCTTAGGCTGTGTAAAACTCGGGTCATCTCCTTCGTTATGTCCATGCTTACGATAGCAAACCATATCAATGAAAATATCTTGATGGAAGGTTTGACGATAAGCAACTGCTAGTTCACATGCTTTCACTACTGCTTCCGGGTCATCACCGTTTACATGCAATACAGGTGCATGAAGCATAGAGGCTATACTGGTGCAGTAATCAGCAGAACGAGCATCATCAAAATCTGTCGTAAACCCTATTTGGTTGTTGATGATAAAATGAATGGTACCCCCTACTGCATAGCCTTTCAGCTTACTCATTTGTAATAATTCATAAACCACTCCTTGACCGGCAATAGCCGCATCGCCATGAATTAATATAGGCAATACTTTATCGTATTCCTTATCATAAAGGGTATCAGCTTTTGCTCTTGCGAAGCCGGTAACTACAGGATCTACAACTTCAAGATGTGATGGATTGGGTGCTAACTGTACATTGATTTCTAAGCCATCAACCGTTTTAATATTAGAGCGGAAACCTAAGTGGTACTTTACATCACCACTACCCATTGTGGTATCCTTAGGCATATTTCCTTCGAACTCAGAAAAAATTTGTTCGTATGTTTTGCGTAAAGTATTTGCCAACACATTGAGTCGGCCTCTGTGCGCCATCCCAATCACTACTTCACGTGCGCCACCTTTAGCAGCATGGTTGATGAGGGTGTCTAATGCAGCAATGGTTGTTTCTCCACCTTCTAAACTAAATCGCTTTTGCCCGATAAACTTGGTGTGTAAGAATTTTTCGAAAATGACACCTTCATTCAGCTTTTCTAAGATGCGTTTTTTTTCCTCCAGCGTAAGCTGTTTTGCCATCATTTTTTCAAATGCCTGTTCTACCCAAAGACATTTTTCATGATTGTTGATATAGGTATATTGGATACCAACTTTACCTGCATAAAGTAATTTAAGCTTGGCGACAATATCAGCAAGCTTTGCTTTACCAAGACCAATTTGTTCACCGGCATAGAATTCAGTAGTAAGGTCAGCATCTGAAAGTCCAACATCTGAAAGTGCTAAACGAGCTTTACGATCTTTGCGTTGTTTGATAGGGTTGGTATCCGATACTAAATGCCCACGTTTACGATAGTTTTTTATTAATTGAAATACTGCAAATTCATTTTCTAATTGACTATTTGAGACTGTTGCTACAGAATGTGTGTTATTTGAACCAGCTTTTGCTAAAGCAAAATCAAACCCCTCAAAGAATTTTTTCCATTCAGGATCAACGTTGGTACTATCTTTCTGAAAATCTTGGTATAATGACTCAATATAGGATGGATGAGAATGCATTACGTACGAAAAATCTTTCATTTTACTACTATATAAACGTGGAAAACAGGATAAAACGCGCCAAAGTTAAGTAAATTAAGAGTTGCTTGTCCACATTTAAACTAACTTAAACAAATACATTTTTTTCAACTATCAATGAAAGGTAGTTATTGATATTTTTCTCTACCAACATGGTTTTATCAAAATTGTATAGTTCAACGAAATCATAATCATTCAAGATTTCAAAATGAATCACTTTATTAGAATCGAATGTCATTCAAATCTAAAAATTGAAGTTTTACTTTATATAGCTTATTAAATACTGAATTAAACTTGAAAATATCCCCGAGAAAAAACTCCATACCTATAACTAAATTCCAATTCTAGAATTGGTACTTTCGCTGCATCTAATTGTATGAATCGAATTATTTTCATTGCTGTTTTCTACTTTTTTCTGGTGAGTTTCCTTGTTCCTTTAGAGGCTAAAGCAACGGTCAATCCAGCGCAATACGACTCTTTACCCATATCTATCAATGAAAAAAAAGTAACTGCTTTAGCTAATGACAGTCTGATGAAAATGATTGAACAGTCATATTTTATAAAACAAAAAGTAGATCAATTTGGACAAGCTGCTACAAGACCTTTTGTAAATCGTACTTGGGATTTTTACTTTTTATTAAGTCTGGTATTATTCTTAGGGATTATTCGTCTGTTCGATTCAACCTATATTCAAGAATTATGGCTTTCATTTTTTAATGCTGGTCAGGGTAATAAATATCGAAGAGAAAAACTAGAACGTGCTTTTTACACCAATTTTTTGATGAATATCTTTTTTACTATTTCATTAGCTACTTACTTCTATTATTTATTTCAAAATTTTTCTTCCTTACAATTTCACAACAAACCTCAAGTAATTTATTTGCTGTTGCTGATTTGTGGGATCACTTTGATTTATTTAACCAAGTACCTAGTGATACGTTTTAGCGGATGGGCATTAAATATGCAAAACGTTACGGACAATTACTTATTTAATGTGTTTCTAGTCAATAAAATCTTGGCAATTGCCTTATTACCTTTTACCATTTTTCTTGCATTCCCCAACCCTATTTGGGCAAGTTATTTATTAATGACATCAGTAATTCTTATTGCTGCCTCTTTTATTGTGCGTTACATTCAGTCTTGGAAAGTGTCGAGCGCCTCTTTCAAATTAAGTAAATTTCATTTTTTTACTTACCTTTGCGCCTCAGAAATATTGCCATTGGCAGTTTTGATAAAGTTTTTTTGGACAAAAATCTAGATTTAGTTTGATTTTTAAAAACATAAACTTTATAAAAAATACACAACTATCGTTTAGAAATTCCAATGACTAAAGTAGCAACTACGGCAAAAAAAGTAACCGCTAAGAAAACAACCGCTGCAAAAAAAGTAGCATCAAAAACAACGGTGTTTTTAAATAAAGTACTTATTACCCAGCCGCGTCCTGACAACGACAAGTCGCCTTATTTTGAATTAGCAAAGAAGTATAACCTTGAATTTGATTTTCATCCGTTCATACGAGTGGAGGGTGTAGCCGGTAAAGATTTTCGCAAACAAAAAATTGATATTACCGAATATACCGCTGTAGTATTTAATAGTCGTAGTGCTGTAGATCATTTCTTTCGCATCTGCGAAGAGTTGAAGGTAAAAATATCTCAGGATATGAAGTACTTCTGCATTACTGAGGCTGTTGCATTATATCTTCAAAAATTCATTCTTTATCGTAAACGTAAAGTTTTCTTTTCTGCAGATGGTTCTGTTGATGGGCTGAAAGATGTTTTGAACAAACATAAAAACAATGAACGCTTTATAGTTCAGGCTTCAGACATGATGAATAAGAATGAGATTAAAGACTTTCTTATTAAACACGGAGCTACTTTTATTGAAGCTACTTACTATCGTACCCTTACCAACGACATCTCTGAGGTAATGAACAACAACTACGATATGATTGTATTCTTTAGTCCTTTCAGCTTACAAGCCTTGTTTGAAAACAATCCTAAGTTTAAACAAAACGGTACACTTATCGGTGCTTTTGGACCTACAACATCTAAAGCAGTTGAAGAAGCAGGTATGCGTTTGGATGTAAAAGCACCAGCACCCAATTCCCCTTCTATGGTAGCAGCTTTAGAAAACTATCTTAAAGAACTAAAAAAATAACCGCTAAAAAAAGTTTTTAATTGCCCTGATTTTCGGGGCAATTTTATTTTATACTCCCTCATTCAATCACTTTATAATAACAATATAAAATTTCTGATTTCATTACCTTACACTCAAAATCACTACTGTGTATATGTCTTCACCCATCTTACTTGGGATTTTTATTTTCAGCATCATTGTCCAACTTAGTTATGTAGTTTATTTTTTCTTTAGAGTATTTTTCATTTCAGTATCAAAACAAAAAATTAGCACCTCTCCTAAACGAAAAGTATCCGTAATTATCTGTGCCAAAAACGAAGCGGAGAATTTAAGAAACTATTTGCCCGCAATACTTTCTCAAGATTATTTAGATGATTTCGGGAACCCAAATTTTGAAGTCATAGTAATTAACGATGGTTCTGAAGACCATACCGAAAACATACTTCGAACTATCGAACGGAAGTTTTCTCACCTTCGTCACATAAGCATTTCATCATTGACACCTAGGCAGTTTATGGGTAAAAAATTTGCGCTTAGTAAAGGAGTAAAAGAGGCAAAAAACGAATGGCTCCTAGGAATTGATGCAGATTGCCATCCTAACAGCACTCAATGGTTGGATAGAATGGTACAATCTTTTTATCCTGACAACCAAATAGTCTGTGGTTATGGTGCCTATGAATATCAACCCGGATTCCTCAATGCCTTCACCCGCTGGGAAACACTCCACACTTTTATTCAATATGCGAGTTATGCCATGGCAGGGAAACCTTATATGGGAGTTGGTAGAAATATTGCCTTTACCAAAAGAACTTTTAACCAAGCACAAAACAACCCTATTTGGAATAAATTACCTTCTGGTGATGATGATTTGTTAGTACGTATTGTAGGCAACAAAAACAATGTTGCTATCAATGCAACAGAAGAAGCATTTACCTATTCTAAAAGCCAACCCAACTGGCTTTCCTGGCTAAAACAAAAACAAAGACATCTATCCACCGGCAAATATTATCACCCTACTATAAAATTCTTATTAGGGCTTTATGCCGTTTCCCATGCGGCTATGTGGTTGCTTTTTTTTCTATTATTAAATGAATCGAATGCACTATTAATAATTGCGCTGTTGTTGTTACGTTGTATTCCTTATTGGTCTATCTGGCATAGTGCAGCTAAAAAAATGAAGGAACCTAATCTAGGTTTATGGCTACCATTTTGTGATATTGGATGGGCATTATATAATTTTATCCTCAGTCCATTTATCTTTTTCAAAAACCAATTACAGTGGAAATAATCAATCGCTATTTTTCAGATTTCACCGAAACACAAACCCGACAATTTGCAATGCTGGGCGAACTCTATGCCGAGTGGAACGAAAAGATAAACGTTATCTCAAGAAAAGACATAGATGCTTTGTATGAAAAACATATTCTTCATTCTTTAGCCATAGCGGCTATTTGCAATTTTCATTCAGGGGCATCGGTAGTGGATATCGGTACAGGGGGCGGTTTTCCAGGAATTCCCTTAGCCATTTTATATCCTGAAGTAACCTTTACCCTTAGTGATAGTATTGGTAAAAAAATAAAAGTGGTGAACGAAGTAATCGCTGCTACAGCTATAAAGAATGCTCGAGGAATTCACTCAAGGGTGGAGCTTGTAGAAGGGTCTTTTGACTTTGCTGTATCCAGAGCTGTGGCACCTCTTGCTGATTTATGGAAATGGATAAAACCTTCACTTC
>CALMXV010000458.1 GCA_937871155.1 uncultured Taibaiella sp.
ACATAAGGGAAGAAGAAGGGATGCTGCCAATGAATTGGGTATTTCTGAGCGTACCCTTTATCGGAAAATAAAAGAGTATAACATTGCTGAATAATTTATAATCAAAGAGTTTCTCCTTAGCTTTAATATAGAGATGACTGCACCACTGAAATACTATTTAGGAATATTATTACTCGTTTGCTTTATGAGCAGTTGTGGTGTGTATAGTTTTTCAGGAGCTAGTATTCAAGGAAAGACCATAACTATTCATGTATTAGATAATAAAGCCCCAAATGTGGTACCTACTCTTAGTGCTTCTCTTACCAATAAAATAAGAAGTAGAATCTTATCGCAAACAGGGCTGGCTCCAGTAAATACGGAGAATTCAGATTATGATTTAAAGGGGCAAATTGTATCTTATCAAGTGTCTATTTCCGGTGTACAACAGACACAGCAAGTATCTCAAAACCGATTGACCATATCCGTCAATGCTACTTTTACAAATCGGTTAAATGATAAAGCAAGCTTTACACAAACTTTTTCAAGATTTGCAGATTTCCCAGCCACTCAGACCGTACAAGCGGTAGAAGCTGCGTTAATAGAAGAAATAGGTACACAAATAGCAGATGACATTTTTAATAAAGCTTTTGTAAATTGGTAGCCAAATATGATAACACCCACTAAAATTTCTCAATGGCTAATGAAGCAGGCTCCTATAGAGGGGGAAGCTGAAAAAAGTGCTTTAGCAGCATTGAGTAAATCCTATCCTTACTTTGTACCCTCTAAATATATAGAGGCTTCCGTTTCACATACCAAAAATCCATTTGCTCCTGCACTACTTAATAAAATGCGGTTGTATATGGGGGATTGGGTTTCATTTCATTATTTTCTTCAGGATAATTCGACTTCTAGTGAGTTAATATCTTCAACGACAACTGAAAACATTGATCAATTTGACGACCATCAAGACGAAGAAACAGAATACTTCTTTGACACCATAGATGAAGAACAAGAAGTAATGAAAGATGAAGTAGGCATCTTGCCTACAAAGGAATTTGACATGAATGAAGCAGATGATTTTGAGTTTGATGAATTTAATGAAAGAGAACAAGGCGGCCATAGTATTGAAGAAATAAAGGTTACCGTTCCTAGTGTATCAACAATTGAATTACCACAAGAAAACATAGATCCAGAACCTGAAGTCATCACGACTACAGCTATTGTAGAAGAAACAGAAAAAGAATCAGAAATAGAAGAAGCCACTCCTCCCCTATCTGACGAAATTATTCCGTTAGAAACACAGCAACGAATCGTTGATGATGCTCCTCCAATAGTTTTAGAAGAAACTATTGAAAAGAAGGAAGAAATTATAGACGCTTCTGAGATTTCACAAGCTACAACACCTATTGAGATGCCTATTGCTATTAAGGATGAAGAGGTAGTCGTTAAAAATGTACTTGAATTAGCGGAAACATCAATAACTACTAATGAGGTGGAAGAAACAGAGGAAGAAGTGAGCTCAGTTCCAATGATTTCTTTCGGTTCAGAAAAACAGAAAGAAACATCTAAAGAAGAACCGCTGATTCAACCGCTATATACGGAAGACTACTTCTTACATCAAGGAGTAGAAAATATTGCATCAGATAATAAAGAAGAAGACAAACAACTTATGGTAGTAATGAGTTTTGCAGATTGGTTAATGTATTTTAAAACCAAAACTGAAAAAGAAAAAGAAGAAGAAGAAGACCAAAAGGCTCTAAAAACCATGTGGCAAAAAGAAAAATTAGCTGCTGCCTTAGAAGAAGAAAATGAAGAAATACCTGAAGGGGTTTTTGAGATGGCGGTTAATTCAATTAAGATAGAAGATGATTTGGCGAGCGAATCTTTAGCTGAAATTTTAATTAAACAAGGGAAATTTGATAAAGCCATTGAAATGTATCGAAAACTCAGTTTGCGTAACCCACAAAAAAATACTTACTTTGCAACCAAAATTGAAAAACTCCTCAAAGAAAAATAACTAATGGTAGCTTTAATAACAATCGTGATTATCTTGGCATGTGTGGTACTTGCATTTTTTGTATTGGTGCAAAACCCTAAAGGAGGCGGCTTAACCGGCGCATTTGGTAGCATAGGCTCTCAAGTAATGGGTGTAAAACAATCTACTGATGTTATGGAAAAAGGAACTTGGGTGACAATGGCTATCATTGCTGCACTTAGTATCTTATCGGTTAGCATGTTTGAAACGCCTAAAGAAGTAAAACAACCACAACAATCAAGTGCACCTGCACAACAACAACAACCCACTGGAAAATAATTCAAACATTATTTATCAAATATTGCCTGAGTAAAAACAAAACTCAGGCTTTTTTTTTGCCATAGGTTAGCACACTTTTTGAATGTGGCTATCAAATTCATATTGAAAAATACCTTTGGTAGAGACCGTTAATCTTCATTTTTAGAAGGACGACATCAATATATTTTGAGAATAATTGAGAGGCTGGTAAAAAATATTCAGAAAAAATACTTTTTTATAATAGAAATCCTTACCTTTGCCTCCCAAATTAAAAATTAGACACACAAGTAAGCAATGCCTACTATTCAACAATTAGTTCGTAAAGGTCGTGAGCAAATCCGTGCAAAATCTAAATCACCTGCATTAGATGTATGCCCACAACGTCGAGGTGTATGTACCCGTGTATATACTACTACTCCTAAGAAACCAAACTCAGCTCTCCGTAAGGTAGCTAAGGTTCGTCTTACCAATAAAATCGAGGTTATCGCCTATATTCCAGGTGAAGGACATAATTTACAAGAACACAGTATCGTATTGATACGTGGTGGTCGTGTGAAAGACTTGCCGGGTGTACGTTATCACATTGTACGTGGTGCATTAGACACTGCAGGTGTGAAAGACCGTAAACAAAGCCGTTCTAAATACGGTACTAAGAAAGAAAAAGCAAAAAAATAATTTAATACCAAGTAATTTTTAATAAACAATGAGAAAGGCACAAGCCAAAAAGCTTCCTTTAGCTCCAGATCCAAAATTTAACGATAAACTCGTTACTCGTTTTGTGAATTGCCTAATGTGGGGCGGTAACAAAAGCATCGTTTTAAGCGCATTCTATGACGCTTTAGACAAGGTTTCTAAAATGACTAGTGAAGATGGTTATGAAGTTTGGAAACGTGCACTTGCCAATGTTACTCCTGCTGTAGAAGTACGTAGCCGCCGTATTGGTGGTGCTACTTTCCAAATTCCTTCAGAAGTACGCCCTGATCGCAAAATATCTTTAAGCATGAAATGGTTGATCCGTTATAGCCGTGAGCGTAATGGTAAAACTATTGCAGATAAACTAGCCAACGAAATCGTAGCAGCTAGTAAAGGTGAAGGTGCAGCTGTGAAGAAAAAAGAAGATACACATCGTATGGCTGAAGCGAACAAAGCTTTCGCTCACTTTAAGGTATAAGTTGAACTAATTTTTATGGATAAAGCCAGTACCATTTTAGTACTGGCTTTTTTGCATTGGCTGCTGGCTTCCACTTACAAGTTCATTCATTCTTTTATTTTGAAGTATAAATATGAAATTTCAAGTGTATTTGCTTTTCCACTTCTTTAAGCTAGAAATTATAAATAATCAGTAGTGTCCGGTAAAAAGTTTTAAGGATAAAAAATTAACGGCTGAGATC
>CALMXV010000459.1 GCA_937871155.1 uncultured Taibaiella sp.
GATATCATCCACAATATCCATCGGCACTTCGGCCAAGGTGCGTTCCAAGGTAAGTGCGGCTTTATACGCCGGCAAAACCACTACTATTTTTTTTCCGTTTAGCATTTATGTTGGCAAAAATATCAATTCATTAAAGATTATTCAAATGGCTGCATTATAGAGGTATCATCAGGGACCGTTGCTGTTTGTTAGTTAGCTACTTTATAGTCGCCTTCACTAGGTCGCATACCAGTAACAATAAGGTTGCTACTAGCTTTGCCCAGTAACGTTCCTTTCATATCTGTAACAGTACATTCTACATGAATTATTTTTTTTCCGGCGCGTATCACTTCGGCTTTAGATCGTAGTCGCTCCCCTTGTTTGATGGCGTATAGAAAATCTACATTTAGGTTTAAAGAAGTATAATAATTCTCCGTACCCAGGCTCACCACAGCCCAGCCAATGGTTTCATCCATCACCAATGCCATCATGCCTCCATGTATGTTTAAGTACGGATTGGTCATGTCATGCTTTACTTCTAAAGATAGTTCAGCTTTCCCTTTTTCAATATGGTCAAGGGTAAATTCCATCCAATTGCCGGCAGCCGATTTACTATCGTTTACTTTTTTGCCTAAGTAGTTTTCTATAATGTAGGCTAGGAGCTCTGTTCGTGGTATTGCAGTATTCAAATCACTCATATAATTGCGTAGTCTTTTTTTATTTTTTTATTTTGTAATACTTGTAACTGTGTCATCATTTTTTCAATTCTTCTTACTCGAGTTTCTGGTTTTTTAGCCTCTTCAATGGCAGCTATGTATTCTTTTTGATGAGTAAAAGATAGCCGTTGAAATACTACCAGCAGCTCAGGATAGTCTTTTAAAAGATCGATTACATCATCCGGCAAACTCACCTTGCGTGCAGCAAAATCAATAAATTCAGAAGCAAAAGAAGCAGTAGCGTTTTGTCTTTTAGCAGTATCTTTTATTCGTTTGAATCGTAAGGCAGTCCAGTCTTGGTCATGGGCTATATTGGTTACTGCATCCCAATGATGCGCCTCCATAAGTTTAGCACAAGCATCTCTACCTAAATCGGTATAGAGGCTACTCGACTTCTTAGGGAATGCAATCCATAAATCTATTTTTTCTGGAAGTTGTTTAAGGTAAGGAGGTAGGATTAATTCAAATTGGGTTGAATCCTTTATTACTACAATCACTTGTTCGGATGCTTGTTGGGTTGGATTAAGGTTGTAAGTTACCGGAAAATGATTTAGCCAATTCGGAAGGGGCTTAAAAGGCAAAACCACATCAATTGATGAACCTTCTTTAAAGTTTAATTTTTTCAACAATTGCATAAACAAGCGGCAAAATTATCAAATTGAAATGTAAACTGATGATAGTACCCTATTCTACTTTAAGGATTTCTTAATTAGGTAAAGAGGTTATCATAACTTAGGTTTGTAATCAAAACAAACAACAATGACCATTACTCAATTAGAATATGTAGTTGCCGTAGCCACTTATAAAAGTTTTGTAGCGGCAGCTGAAAAATGTTTTGTTACACAACCGACGTTGAGTATGCAGATTCAAAAGCTGGAAGAAGAGCTAGGAGTTCGGCTGTTTGATAGAAATAAACATCCCATTGCTATCACTGCAATAGGTGAAAAAGTGGTAGCCCAAGCCAAAGAAATCATAGCCGCTAAAAATAAAGTAACCGAGATTATCCAAGATGAAGAAAAAACCGTAGAAGGAAACTTTAGACTAGCAGTGATACCTACCATCGCACCTTACATAGTGCCAGCAATGCTGGAAGACTATGTGACTAACTATCCGGATGTACAGTTACAAATAAAAGAAATGGAAACCAAAGCCATTATTGAAGCACTGTATAATAATGAACTGGATGCCGCTTTGGTAAGCACTCCTCTCAATGAATCCGGCACGAAAGAGTATCCGCTGTTTTATGAACAGTTTGTATGCTACTATGCAAAAGACGATAAAGCCTTAGCAAAAAAATTAATTACTCCGGAAGATATCGAAATAGAAAAAATTTGGTTGCTGAATGAAGGGCATTGTATGCGCAATCAGGTGTTGGATTTGTGTAGCGATTATGTAAAAGAAATGCAAGCCGGAAAATCATATCGTTATGAAAGCAGCAATGTAGAAACACTACGTAAAATGGTGGATAGAAATGGTGGAATGACGGTACT
>CALMXV010000460.1 GCA_937871155.1 uncultured Taibaiella sp.
ACTCTGCAATAATGTATTGTACATCCCCGCTGCTTGCGTCATATTCCTTGGCACACATAAATACATACCACGAACGCTGTTATGATCATTCCTATTGGTGAACCACTATGCCAAATACCTTCTAAACGATGTCCTCTGGTGCGAACGATGAGTGGACATTTTTGACCACCTTTGGTACGGTATTGCATGGTGGCCACATCATCACTTAACGGTTGCAAGCCATACAATAAATAATCTAAATATTGCATTTCAGCAATAGGACGAAGACCCCGCATCGCCATTCCTAAGCCTTGTCCTATAATAGTAGCTTCACGAATACCTGTATCGAAAATTCGCTGGTCGCCATACTTTTCTTGCAATCCGGCGAAGCCTTGGTTCACATCTCCAATCTTTCCTAAGTCTTCGCCAAAAGCTACTACAGCAGGGTTTTTAGCAAAGGTGAGGTCAAAATAACGATTGAGAATTTCATAGCCATTTAAGGATTCGTCGCCAAACTGTGGCGCTACTTCTTTCACCTTCATAGCAGAGAAACTGGATTCAGAATGAAGTTTAGAATTGAACTTCTCTTGATTATCCGCTTTCAAGGCTTCATAGTGGCTGTGTAAAGCTCTTGTAGCTTCTGTATTACCTGATGCTAACTTAAGTACACGGTGTATGGTCTGCATTACATCCTTACGAATCGGCTCTTTGATAGATTTAAGGTTTTGAGTAAGGCTTGCGATTTTTTCGCTGTTACTTCCGCCTTCAAACATCAGTTGATTGCACAAGGTAGCTGCACGCTCTACCTGCTCTCTAATGGGTTGAATAAAGGCATCCCAAGCACGTTGTTTTGCCTCTCTGGCTTCTTGTTTAGCAGTTTCTTCAATAGCACTTAACTCTTCTTCTGTCAAAAGTTGATTGAGCAATATGAACTCTTTCATCTTAGTGATACAATCAAAATCTTTTTCAAATTTTAATCGTTCTTGACTTTTATAACGTTCATGTGAACCTGAAGTAGAGTGACCTTGTGGTTGTGTTACTTCTTGGACATGGAAGATAGCCGGAGTTTGTGTTTCACGCACTTTGGCAATTCCTTGTTTGAAGGTTTGTGTTAAGTTGGCATAATCCCATCCTTTCACTGTATAGATATTAATTCCCCCTTTCTTTGGGTCGAATTGCATACCTGCTAAAGCTTCAGAGATAGAATTTTTTGTGGTTTGGTATTTTCTTGGTACAGAAATTCCATAGCCATCATCCCATACAAAAATGGCAAGTGGCACTTGAAGCACACCGGCAGCATTTACGGTTTCCCAAAACAACCCTTCAGAAGTCGAAGCATCGCCAATGGTACAAAAGATTACTTCATTACCCTTGTCAGTAAATTTTTCAAAGCCTTTGCGTAACTCAGGAATATTACGATAACATTTAGAAGCAAACGCTAACCCTAATGCACGTACCATTTGACCGGCAGTAGGAGATATATCACTTGAAGACTGAGGGGCTTTCGTCAAATCTTTCCAGTCACCATTATCATCCAGCCAACGTGTACCGTAGTGACCATTCATCATACGACCGCCGGTGGCAGGTTCCGCTCCTAAATCCGGATTAGCATATAATTGAGAAAAAAACTTTTCGATATCCGTCATCCCTGTGGCAAACATCAAAGTCTGATCACGATAATAGCCTGAGCGAATATCACCCGGTTGCATACATTTAGCTGCTGCCAACTGTGCCAACTCTTTACCATCACCAAAGATGCCAAATTTAGCTTTACCTGTGAGCACTTCACGACGACCAATAAGGCTGGCTTCGCGGCTGGCAATTGCCAACTTGTAATCTTTAATTATTTCTTCTTTAAATTCTTCAAAAGAAAGTCTTTCATTATGGGGTGTAGCTGTTTCCTGAGTGAGCATATCTACCTTAATTAATTGTGCCAAAGATAATTTGTTAATTGTTGAAGTTACAATTTAAAACCAAAAATGATGTAAATAAGCCATCAGAGCTACATTTCTATTAAAGGTTGTATTACGATGTAACAAACCTTATGGCAACTCGAATTGTTGAAATCTATAAAGTAAATTTATTAAATCATCATTTTAAAATAGTTTGATAGATGGTTATATAGTGCTTTTCAAAAACGTTTCCTTTTAACTTTACCCACTTTATGAAGCTCCTCTATAGTTATCTTATTCGCTACAAAGGGATGATATTTTTATCCTTATTACTAGCAGCCATTAACCAAATTTTTTCCTTGCTAGACCCTATGATAGCCGGTAAAATTTTAGATAAATTCGTGAACCATCCACACGAAGGCGGAAGGTCGCAACATCAGTTTTTATTAGAAGCCTTAGTCTATCTAGGTCTTATGATTGGTGTGGCTATGATATCAAGAATAGCTAAAGCTTTTCAAGATTATGTAGTGAATGTAGTGATTCAAAAATCGGGTGCACGAATTTATACAGATGGGTTACAACATGCTTTAAGGTTACCTTATCAGGACTTTGAAGACCAACGTAGTGGTGAAACATTAGCCATACTTCAAAAAGTACGAGTAGATTCCGAAAAGCTTATTTCTGCGGCAATCAATATTCTCTTTACCACATTAGTAGGAGTGGTATTTGTAATGGTGTACGCTTTTCTTATCCACCCCATTCTACCTCTTGTTTACTTTGGCGGTATCCTTGCACTTGGATGGCTTACTAATATCCTTAGCAAAAAAATAAAGTCCATTCAGAAACACATTGTCAAAGAAACTACAGCGCTGGCAGGAGCCACAACTGAATCGTTACGAAATATTGAATTGGTAAAAAGCCTGGGGTTAACACAGCAAGAAATCAAACGGCTGAACAGTACTACCGTAAAAATTCTCGGGCTAGAATTGAAGAAGGTTCGTAATGTGCGCTCAATCTCATTTATACAAGGCACTTGCGTGAATCTACTACGGCAGGTCATTACTTTTGTATTGCTTTATTATATCTTTCAAGACACGGTGACACCCGGTCAATATTTAACGTTAAGCTTTTATCAATTTTTTATTTTTGGCCCTCTTCAGGAATTAGGCAATATCATATTGGTATATCGAGAAGCAGAAGTGTCGTTGCAAAACATGCAAACCTTAATGGAGAAACCAGTAGAACCTAAACCGCATCAACCTGAAGCGATTCATAAAATCCAACACCTTCACTTTAATAAAGTAAGCTTCCAACACCTTACCGCCAATCGACCGGCTCTTGAAAACATCAGCTTTGAAGTGAACCTAGGTGAAACAGTTGCCTTTGTAGGTCCTTCCGGTTCTGGAAAAACAACCCTAGTAAAACTATTGGTAGGATTATATCCGCCGAATAGCGGCACCATTTCTTACAATCAAAAAGCACAAGGCACGATAAATTTTGATGAACTCAGACAACAAATTGGCTTTGTAACACAGGATACACAATTGTTTTCAGGCACCATCAAGGAAAATCTGTTATTTGTAAACCCAACAGCTACCGATGAAGAAATACAAGACGTGCTTATGAAGTCAGCCGCTAAAAATTTACTAGCACGTGCAGAAAATGGAATTGATACCGTTATTGGCGAAGGTGGGTTAAAACTTTCCGGTGGCGAAAAACAACGTCTCTCTATTGCCCGAGCTTTATTAAGAAAACCCAACTTGATGATTTTTGATGAAGCTACTTCAGCATTGGATTCGTTGACAGAAGAAGAAATCTCTAACACCATTCAATCCATCACCCAACAGCGAGAGCACATTACGGTAATGATAGCTCACCGCTTATCGACTATTATGTATGCGGATAAAATTTTTGTTTTAGAGCAAGGCAATATTATCGAAACAGGCAATCATCAAAGTCTTCTGGAAGAAAAAGGATTGTATTATGCCATGTGGCGTCAACAAATTGGAGAACGTAAGCTACCTATGCAAACTGTAGCTTCTCGTTAAGCACGTTTAGTTTTATGATTACGTTTTTCATTGCTTATATTCGCCTATTATGATGAGAATCGTACCCATGCTGCTTATCGCCATATTACTTGTTTTAACAACTCAGGCACAACAAGAAAATAAAGGGATACCCAGCACTATGAAAATCTATAACGAAGAAGGCAAAGTGCAAATGACCATTACTTATAATCCTGCTTGCAATTGCAAAATCTATTCTGAATTTTTTAGTGATGGAAAGCTATTAGCCAAACGAACATTTAAAGTAGAAGGCAACAAAGAAATAGTAGATGGTGAAGACATTACTTACTTCAGAGATGGTAGTATTCAAATCTATAAACTATGGAAAGATGCTTTGCCAGTAGGTCGTTTTTACTTTAATCATGATGATGGAAGACTAGAACATGAAGAGTTTTATGAAGGAAAATATAAAGCTGGCACTTGGAAGTATTATGACAACTTTGGTAGAATCCTAAGAGAACAAATCTACGAATCCAACGTTACCTTTTGGAATAGCAAAAAAGATAAGGCTACTTATAAATATTATCAAAATGGAGCTTTGATTCGAACTGAAAGGCTACAAAATGGTATGTCTTCATCCAACAACAATACATCTCAAGCAAAGTCGGTTGCAGCCCCAACCATAACGGCTACGGATGGTAAAAACTTATTTCAACTTAAATGCAAAGCCTGCCACGACCTTATCCATAATGGCTATGGACCCGCTATCAAAAATTTCAATAAAACAAGGTCGGAAGCTTGGATGTTTCAATGGGTAAAAAATGCAGAGGAACTTTTATTAATTGAGGATAAAGTTAATTTTTGTGAAAAAAAAAGGATGGAAATGATTGAACAAAGTTTCTTTGTTTTTTATTTTAAAAAAATAACTTTATTCTCTAATTGAGATAGATTAA
>CALMXV010000461.1 GCA_937871155.1 uncultured Taibaiella sp.
TTATGTCAATTATTACCGCAACACCTTTCAGCATGGAGGTATCTCATTAGAAGAAATGATTATTCCAGTAGTACGATTACAAAGTAAATAACCAACTATTACTATCACCCAAACCTGAGTGACAATCCTCATTAGAATTTTGAAATTAACTTATGGAATTTGAAAGCCCCATTAATCATCCCAACCCAAATGCCGCTATAATAGCGTTGATAGATGAAATAGAAAAAGTAATTCGTGGGAAACGTCAACAAGTAGAGTATGTGCTGACTTGCTTATTCGCTGGAGGTCATATTTTAATGGAAGACAACCCCGGTACAGGCAAGACGGTGATGGCAAAAACCTTAGCACAATGTATCAGTAGTTCTTCTGCAGGTATTGCTGAGAGCAAGGCAGTTATTGTCTTTAAACGTATTCAGTTTACTCCTGATTTACTACCTATGGATTTGATAGGTACGCATATTTTCGATGAAGTTGCCAAAGATTTCATCTTCAAAAAAGGACCTTTGTTTTGTAATATTCTGTTGGCAGATGAAATCAATAGAGCCTCACCAAAAGTACAAAGCGCTTTGCTGGAAGCGATGGCAGAACATCAAGTGACGATAGGAGACACTACATTTCCATTAGAAAATATATTCTTCACTATAGCTACGCAAAACCCTATTGAGATGGAAGGCACTTATCCTTTGCCGGCTGCACAATTGGATCGTTTCTTTATGAAAATCATCTTTGGCTATGTAGATGAAAAAACAGAACTAGATATCTATAGGCATTACGATGTAATAAACGAAAACCTATCTCAACTAAAGACTGTAATGGGTTTTGAGGATATTTTACTCATTCGAAATACGGTTGCCTTGGTGGAGGTACATGAAGAAATTATTAAAGCGGTAAGTAATATCATAAGACTCACGAGAACACACCCTGACATTTCGCTAGGTGCATCTACTCGTTGTGGTATTGCTTTTTTGAAATGCCTTCGAGCTTTTGCTTTCATAAATGGACGCACATACGTAATAGAAGATGATGTGAAAGATATCGCACCTATGGTTATCCATCATCGTTTAATCTATAGAAATAAAGAAGGAAGAGAGAGAGCATTGCTAAGCATAATCCATCAAGAAATGGATAGGCTTGCCAAGCTAAAACTTTTCTAAAATAACAGCATACTTTACTGATACTGTTCTCAAATAGTAAGGCTATCGAATGACGATAGCCTTACATTATTATTGTAGTAGAATTGTATCGTTACTTGCCGACTACTTGCAGTTTTAAACTTTGTGATTGTTGACCACTTTTTAAGTTGACAAAATAAGTAGCAACTGGTAGTTCTAATTCGGATAGTGTCACGGATGAAGCTCCATGGGTAGAGAGCGATTGTTTATAGTAAAGCTTGCCATCAGTAGTGATGATGGTAACTTCTACACCATCTTGTTTGAGTATATCAGATTGTATCGTTACTAATTTCCCATTATTCGGATTGGGGAATAATGTAGCCAAAGAAGCTGCTCCATTTTCGATTGTTATAAAACGGATGGGTGCAATAGATGTTTTACCATCTTGGTCGTGCTCGGTGAGGCGGTAATAGGTAATGCCCAATCCTGGTTCATCATCAATTAACTGGTATTCGTTCCTATTATTAGCATTATTAGACTTTGGTTTTTGACTGCCTACTAACTTCCAAGTTGTCGCATCTTTACTTCTTTCGATGGTATAATGGGATACTTGTTGCTCATTTTCTGTTACCCATCTTAGCTGAGCTTTTACTTTTTCATAAACAGTAGCTTCAAAGGAAATAAGCTTAATC
>CALMXV010000462.1 GCA_937871155.1 uncultured Taibaiella sp.
ATTCAGAAATTTATCTCATCAAGCCGTTATATAATTGCTAATCTTATAAGTTTTATGTCTCCGTTTCGTTTTGCAATTTGGCTATTGCTGTCTTTAGCAATTTTGATTTCTTAATTGAGGATAGACATTCATAAGCATGTGCATAAAAAAATAAAGGCTATCCAATGGTGGAATAGCCCTATTATTCTTGATTAAAATGAAATTAAGGTTTGAAAATACTGACCCCATTTGGGTTAAAGTTTCTACGCAAAGAATCTAATCGATGGGCGGTGTCAGTAGCAGCTATATCACGCACTGCCATCACCACATAAAAAGCAGAAGAATCTTTAGCCACTTTTAAGCTTACATCATTGCCATAACTTTTAAGTTTTTGTGTGCGACGCTGTGCCTTTTCTATATTATCATAGGTGTTAATAACTACATCAAAATTCAACAAACCGTTGGTGTTACTAACAGCAGGTGTACTAGGTGCTGGTGTTGTTGTAGTATCTACTTGTTGTAGTGATGAATCAATAACCGGCTCTAAAGAATCAACAACTGGAGTCATAGCTTTAGCAAGAGAATCTTTATCGATGATGAGTGGTAATTCTGTTGTAGCGTTTTGATTGCTTACATATTTATATCCAAAAAAAGCTAAGGCTCCAGCAGCCACTAAGACTCCTAACCAAACAGCTATTTTACCCCAATTGTAGCTACTACCGGGTTCTTCATCAGGATAAGCAGGAAGCCCATAATCATCCGAAATTACTTTGGTACCGGCAACTTCTTCCGATGGTTTAGCGATGATTTCGTTGAGGCGCTGTGAGTTTTTAACAACTGGAATAGCAGGTGGTGTAAATGAAAAACTTGGATCTGTGTTAAAAATGGTTCTTCCTTTTTCTTCCACAAAACTACCTACACCCGGTATCAATACTTTTTGTCCTTTATGCAATTCAGCTCTAGCTTGCATACTAAATTCACGTAATGCATTTGACGCTTTACTGATGCTGATTTGTTCGTTGGTGGCAATGAAATTAGCAAGTGTATCATCTATTGAACCCATCGCAGACATGATTACTTCTGTAGATGGTGCGGAAAGTGCTTGCCCATTATGCTTTGATGGCTTTTTTTTGATTTCTAAATTTCCTAATCCGTGTATATAAACAAACTGATTCTTCAATAAAAATAGTCCTATGTATTTGGCAACATCCATGTGCGATATCTTGTATTTGAAACGAAAATAGTAATATCAATTTAAAATTTTAAAACTTTAATCGTAACCCACCATATATATTAAATCCATAGGCATTGTAATTATACCAACGTTGATACTTTTGGTTGAGTAGATTATTTAGATTTATAAAGGTGCTTAGTCTTGAAACAAATTGATATTCACCACCTAATCCCAAATCAAAAATCGTAGGCAGTTTTTCTATTTGATTAAAACTGTTTAAGGCGAACATACCATCCATCATTCTATTATACGCAGTTATTTGCAGGTCTTTAAGTGGTCGGAAACTGAAATCTGCATGAAGCTTAAAGCTGGGTTCATGCCATACATGGGCATAGGTACTTTGATAGTAATTAGTATAAGTACCTCCTACATTAATAGAGAATAATGCAGCTAAATCATAGCGCACCATAGCAGTAATTGCCATAGCTTTCACTTGATCATAGGTGATGAAAAAATTATTCTCCCCTACCCAATTATTTAAAAACATAGGTAGTTGATGATAGTTAAGATGACCTACTTTTCCTGTGAATGTAAAATTGTTGGCAATACCCACTTTCAGTCCTCCATACAGTTCCTCTTGCTGGGTTTGATTGATTAAATATCCTGCTTGAAGGTAGGGGTTGTACTCCGCCAATTGTTGAAATGTATTTTGACGTAAACTACCATCCCACCCTCCGAAAAAGGCTACTGCAGCGGCTGGGAACTTATAGCTAATATATAAATCAGGTAAAAAATAACTGGAATTTCCTCTTCCTATTACAGGTTTTATTCCAGCATGTGCTATTAAATCTTTGTATTGATATTGAATTTTGGGGTGAAATAATACCATGTTATTACTAGCAGTTCCGCCGATTGAATAATCTAAATAAGCAAGATAAAGTTCAGTTGTAAAGCTGGTAGTAAATCCTTGTCCTAACTTTTTTGATAATAAAACCGAACCATTGAACGCATATTCAGCCATCCCTTGACGTGCGAAATAATCTGCGGCAACCCTCGCTGTATAATCAATAAGCGCTTTATTATCTCTAGCATTTGTTGCCGTTGCTGCTACATTTACACC
>CALMXV010000463.1 GCA_937871155.1 uncultured Taibaiella sp.
CTACTAAAGGATTAAAACTTTACCATGATGACAGAGTTGCTTCGTTTATCACCAACAGTGCTCCAGATAGTGCTACACTTCAATGTATAACTATACATGGAAGAGATTTATGGATAGGTACTTGCGACAATGGACTTATATGCTATAACCTTACTACCCAAAAAAGTAAAGTGTTTAATAAATCTTCAGGTATGCAATCCGATTTTGTTTACAATGTAATTGTAGATAATAGTGGCAACATTTGGGCAGGAACAGGATTTGGCATCCACAAAATCGAACTGCAAAAAAACCAAAATCCACTTATAACGGTATATGGGAAAAGCCATGGGATTATGGGCATGGAAAGCAACCATAATGCGGTACTTAAAATGATGGATGGCAGCCTTTGGTTTGGCACTACTAATGGTGCTGTTCATTATCGCCCATTATCAAAACAAGTAAGCCCTAAAATCAATAGCATTATCATGCAAAGCATAAAGTTGTTTGGTGAAAATATTAAGGACAAAAACTATTTTGACTCAACAGAAAATTGGTATCAAGTGCCATTAGGGCTTCATCTACCTTATCAGAAAAACAATATCAGCTTCACATTTAAAGCAATATCACTTACCAATACACATTTACTGTATCGTTATCGTATGGAAGGTATAGATGCACCTTGGAGTGATTGGGCAACCACCAATACAATTACTTTTTCTGCTTTACAACCCGGGAAATATACGTTCATTGTTGAATGTTTAGTGGACAATGTCAAATCATCAAAACAATTAAAATACAGCTTTGAAATTTTAACCCCATTTCATAAAACTGCCTGGTTTAAATGGTTGATATTTCTAGGCTGCATCCTACTAGGTGTGTCTATGCAATATATCATCAATCGAAGAAAACAGAATCGTCTTAAACTAGTAGAACAACTACGTAAAGAAGAACAAAGTAAAGTAAGACAACGCACAGCAGAAGACTTTCATGATGAAGTAGGAAACCGACTAACTAGAATTAACATTCTCACCAATGTTTTGAAAAAGAAAATGGAAACCTCTACTCCTGAAGCTGATAGAATCATCACTCAAATTCAAGAAAATACTGCACAACTTTATGGAGGTACAAGAGACATACTTTGGTCTTTAAAACCTTCCAATGACAGCTTGTATGAAATCATTTACCGAATTCGAGATTTTGGAATGGAACTTTTTATGGATACCGAAATTCAATTTAGCTTTATTGGACAAGATGACCACTGGCACAACTATAAACTTCCTATGGACCAAAGCCGAAACTTGATAATGATTTTCAAAGAAGCTATGAATAATTGTTTAAAATACGCTCAACCCAAAAATGTATTACTTAAAATTTGTTTGGATGATGATGATAGGATAACCTTGATACTTTCAGATGATGGCAAGGGCTTTGACCTGCTTAGTATGAAGCGAGGGCATGGAATAGATAATATGAATGTACGTGCCAAAAGAATTGGTGGGCAGCTTATAATCGATTCTCAACTAGGAAAAGGGACTAGTGTACAACTTGTGTTTCAACTTCGAAAAGAATACCGTCAAAAAGGGGATACCTAGTTCATCAAATTTGAGCAACTTTAATTTTTATAATTCTTAAAATCCTTTTTATGAATCATAACTATGACATTACCGTTTCAATTATTGAAGACGACCAAACCATACGAGAAGGGTATGCATTCTTAATTGGCAACACTGAAGGATGCAGAGTGATTAGTAGTTATGCAGACTTTGAAGAAGCCGTTAAAAAAATAGCACATGACAATCCTGATGTAATCTTGTTAGATGTAGAGCTACCAGGCATTTCTGGCATCGAAGCCTTACCCAAATTAAAAAAATTATTACCGGAAACTTTCATTTTAATTCTTACAGTTTATGAACAAGAAGAAAAAATATTTCGTGCTCTAGCAAATGGTGCCTCCGGATACCTCACTAAAAATACGCCACATGAAAAGATTGTTGCTGCCATAAAAGAAGTCGTAGAAGGTGGTGGTCCCATGAGT
>CALMXV010000464.1 GCA_937871155.1 uncultured Taibaiella sp.
TGGCTCATGGCTTCGATACGTGGTAGTAAGCTGCTGCTGCCGCTACTAAGTGTAGTAGTTGCTACGCTGGATACAAACGTACCGGCACCTATTTCCTGCCATTCTGTATAGTGCAGTTGGCTATTGTTGGTTGAGATGATTTCCATAAATCTGTTTCCTGTACCGGTTTCGGTAAGGCAGGCTACATCTGCCGTATAATCGTGTGCCACTGATAAAGGAGACGGCGTCCAAGTAGTAGAAGGTTGGTCGATTTCTCCGGTAATACCAAATACATCTGACATATTGAGTGTGGGATTCGTATCATCAAAACCCATAGACCACACTGCGGCAAAGCGGTGCATGGAAGGACGACCATGAATCAATTGTTGATTATCCGACCACATATCAATATGAGGATGACCTTGACGGACTACCAAATCTAAATTATCTGAAGGATTGGATGCATTCCCATTACATAATGTTCTTGTTTCTATTGGGGTCGGTGTAATGGAGATACCTGGAGTGCCGGCATTAGAAACCCGATAAACATCAAGAATAACCTTTTGTTGATGAAGATAATGGAAGCAAGTAAAAACCGGAGGTGTAGAGCAGTAACTATTTGCCGTATTGCCACCTACTATATATACCACACCTACCAAATAACTATTGTCCGGGTCGGTCATATCATTTGCTAAAACGATATCCGGTTTTTTGGAATTTATTTGCAGGGGTAAGGTTACGTTATTGCCATTCCAGTCTTCCACATAAATATAAGATTGGTTGGAAGCCGGTGATGGCATTCCGATACATAGTGAGGGGCAATTAAAGTTGGTCAAGTAACCCGGGTAAGTGCCATTGTCCCAAGCAATAGCTTTTAATACATTTCGAATTGGGAATCCATCTTCTCCAATTTCTTCTTTACCCACTTCCAGCATATCACAATTGATAACGGGTTGATAAAAAGAAGGTAAAGGAAGTGCTGTAACTGTAGCTATATTTTTCTCCGGAAAAGGTGTTGGAGGAATAATAACCGCAGCACCGGGAGGCTGCGCCAGAGCTGTGTTTAGGGCAAGGCTACACATGAGGAATACCCCCCCCCGCGTAGGTCATTAAGGTCTTTTTGAGGGCTTTTAGCAGTGTTCTTTTCATACATTTTTTGTTTTAAAGGTGAATACTAGTTTAAATATCGGAAATTGATTTTAAATATCAAGTGGTTATCAAAAAAATAAAAGGAAGTGTTCCTACAGATTTCATCGAGAGTTAAATAAAAATCAAAGGCTGCTTATAGCCTATCACTACAAGTACAAAGGAGCAATATCTACTTCGCCTATTGTAATTCTTGACATTCCTACTGAATTTAAGCTTATAATGACTACTTTATTCCGTTTGTCTTTTTACTTTTGATTTTCATCCATGGGAATTGTTGTCAGACAATCAGTCAAGTCCACATTAGTCATTTTCTTAGGTGCCATCTTAGGCGCTATTACTTTATTGCTTTCTGTAAAATATTTAACACAGCAAGAATTAGGCTTCAATCGTAGCGGCATCTTATTCCAAGCTATTGTAGCTTCACAGTTT
>CALMXV010000465.1 GCA_937871155.1 uncultured Taibaiella sp.
CCAATCGTTACAAATACCTACTATAGCCATGGAGGAAAATGATGGTGGTGATGACGAGTCAGGAGTGGCGCCTATGGTCAGTAGCTTACTGACTGCTTCCAGAGATCCCTTCTTAAATACCGCATCCTTTGTATTTGGAACATATCGTTTCCAAACTAGAGGCTACGACCGCAATCAACAACAAGTATTCATCAATGGCGCACCTATGAATGATATTGAAACCGGAGATGCCTACTGGAGTCAGTGGGGTGGATTGAATGATGTGTTTAGAGGAAGAAGCAATACCTATGGGCTACAACCATCAGAATATGGCTATGGAGGCATCAATGGATTATCTGCTTTTGATGCTACTGCCGCCAATCAAAGAAAACAAACACGTGTATCTTATGCGCTTACCAACCGCCAATACAGAAACCGCTTAATGGTAACACACAATAGTGGTTTAAATAAAAAAGGTTGGGCTTATTCATTATCCTTTTCAAAAAGATGGGCTAAAGAAGGCTATGTGCCGGGTACCTTTTACGACGGATACTCTTATTTCGCGGCTATTTCCAAACGGTTCAACAACAAACATGACTTAAACTTAACCATTTTCGGTGCCCCTACTAAGCGAGGCAAGTCAGCACCATCATATAGAGAAGCCAACGAAGTATTAGGTACCAATTTTTACAATGCCAACTGGGGTTATCAAAATGGAGAGAAACGTAATGCTAAAGTAGGCGACATACATCAACCGGTTATTTTACTCAATTATGAATACAATCCTTCTGAGTCGTTGAAATGGAATACCAGTCTAGGCTACCAATTTGGAAAGAATAAAAACTCTACATTGGATTGGTACAATGCGGCTGACCCAAGACCAGACTACTACAAATATTTGCCTAGCAGCTATTTCGCCAATACTGAAGATTATGCTAGCTTGACCGATGCACAAAAAACACAAATCATTGATGGTTTTAAAGCCAACTCTCAAATCAATTGGGATGCGTTATATCATGCTAACCAGCTAAGCAATGGTCGCTCGGTGTATGTAATCGGCAATGATGTAGATGCTATTAAAAAATGGATGTTTAATACCAGTCTTCAAAAAGTAATAAATAGCCATATTAATGTACAAACCGGAATCAGCTTCATCCAACAAAATACAAACAGCTATCGCGAGATGCAGGACTTGTTGGGCGGAAGTTATTTTATGAATGTAAACTCCTTTACAGAAAGAAACTTTGGCGGTGCCGCAGTGCGTAGTTTAAATGATATGAATAACCCCAATACTTTAGTGAAAGAAGGAGATAAATATTACTACAACTATAACGTAAACTTCTTGAAAGCATGGTGGTGGGGACAAGGTGTTTTTACCTACAACAAGGTGGACTTTTTCTTAGCAGCCAACTATGGAATTAATGCTTTTCAACGCGAAGGGCTTTATAGAAATGGTTTGTTTGAAAACGACTCTTACGGGAAAGGAAAGAAACAAAATTTTTCTATTTATGGATTTAAAGGAGGGCTTACTTACAAGCTAAATGGTCGCCATTATTTGTTTGTAAATGCCGCAATAGCTGCTGATGCGCCAACGGTTGACAATACCTATTTCTCTTCACGCATCCGCAATACCACAATTGATAATCCTACTGTTCAAAAAACAACTACCATAGAAGCCGGTTATTTGCTTCGTGCTCCTAAAACTAATATTCGTTTAGTGGGATATGCTACCGATAGAAATGATGCTGTAGATATCCAACGCTTCTTCTATCAAGGTACAGGAAGCTCCAACAGTATGGTGGCTTATGTATTGCAAAATGTAAACACTCGTTATACTGGTTTGGAAATGGCGGTAGAATATAAATTCAATACCATGCTTTCTGCTACGGCAGTAGCTGCTATTGGACAAGCATTTTATACCAACAATCCGAATGTAACTATCCACCAAGAGAATGCAATTGATAGCCCTGTAATAAAAGAGACCGCATACTTGAACAATATGTATTTAGGAGTAGGTCCGCAAAGTGCCTATTCATTAGGTGTCAACTATCGTTCTAAAAAGTACTGGTATGTGAATGTTAACTTCAACTACCTTTCTAGAAACTATGTGGACCCTGCAGCACCAAGAAGAACGACCCAAGCCGTAGAAGGTATAGCGCAAGGGTCTGATGCTTGGCATGCCATCTTAGACCAAGAAGAACTTCAACAAGTATTTACCATTGATTTGTTCGGTGGTAAGTCGTTTCTTCTTTCTAAAAAAATGAAGTTCCTTCCACGCAATACCTATCTCTATTTGAATGTAGGTATCAACAATCTTTTGGATAATAAAAACATCCCAACTGGTGGTTTTGAAAACCCAAGATTTGACTATACCGGATTTGATGCTTCTAAATATGCATCAAAATACTTTTATGGTTTTGGCAGAAACTACTTTATCAACCTTTCTTTAAAATTCTAATAATAAACAATAATGAAAAAACTATTGCTTCTTTCATTCCTTACTTTAAGTGCATCAGTGGCACTTGTGTCTTGTCTTAAAAAAGAATACAACCCTCCTCCGGATACTTCAAAAGAGGATCCTGCTTTACCGGTAAATATTACTATTGCACAGTTAAAACAGCTTTATGCCGGCTCCGTAAGTGCAGTAGAAATAGATACCAACTTAACTATCTACGGTATAGTGACTACCGATGATAAGTCCGGTAACTTCTACAAACAATTTACCATTGAAGATTCTACTGGTGGTATCACCATTCAGGTAGATGGCGGCAGCTTATATACTAAGTTGCCAATAGGTCGTAAGGTGTATGTAAAACTTAGCGGTCTCTACTATGGCTTTTATAATAAGCTTCCTCAGATAGGATATGCTACAGGTACTTCGGGTAGTACGAGTGGTATTCCCGTAGCCTTGTTGGACAATTATGTAGTACGTGCAAACTACCCTAATCCGGTACCTGTTACTAAATTCAATGGTTTAGCAGCCCTTCAAGCAGTCAACAATGGAATGTTGAATCGCTTAGTAGAAATAGATAGTGTAGAAATTGTAACGGAAGATATAGGAAAGACCTATGCACAACCTTCTACCATTTCCAGTGGAACTAGTATTACCATCAAAGACTGTAATGGAAAAACCATCGTACTTCGTAATAGTGCTTATGCCAACTTCCAAAGCTATATAGTGCCGGGTGGCAAAGGAAAGATCACAGCACTTTACACAACTTTCAATGCTACTCCTCAATTAGTAATAAGGGATACATCAGATTTACAAATGTATGGTACCCGTTGTGATGGCTCTACAGCTAATACCAAATACTTATTGAATGATCCTTTTGACAACTTAAATAACTGGACTTCACAAAACGTTTCCGGTGCTCAAGTATGGAGTATTGCAACGTTCGGTAATCCAAAACCATGTGCTTTTATGAGTGGTTTTGCTAATAGTATTAATAACGCCAATGAAGATTGGTTGATTTCTAAAGAGCTGGATTTAACAGGGTATAACAAGGTTACTTTCTCTTTTGATAATGCCGGAAACTATAGCGGTAATGCTTTAGAATGTTATATCTCTTCGGACTATAACGGTACCGGATTGCCAAGCACTGCTACTTGGACGTTATTACCGGCTATCTATGATGTAGCTCCCAACTTCGTATTTACCAATTCAGGTAATATAGATTTATCCGCCTACAAGAATAAGAAAGTGTACATCGCCTTTAAATATACTTCTACTACAAGTGCTGCTTCCAGTTGGGAATTGGATAATGTAAAAGTGACAGCAGAATAAAAATAATTAGTTCATAATACTTAAAAGACAGCCCTCCTATTTTTGAGGGCTGTTTTATTTTAGATAAGTGCATTGTGCTAAGGAACGAAGAAGAAAATAGTTCTTCCATAAAAAACAATTTGCATTTTAAAAACATAGTTCCCTACATTTGCAGCGCAAAGGTTTTCCGCATCACCTGCGGAATGAAAAGGGAATAAGGTGAGAATCCTTAACATTACCCGATGCTGTAAGCTTCAAAAACCATCTTTTGTATCCTCTGCCACTGTTTCTTTTTGAAACGGGAAGGCGCAAAAGACGAAGCGAGTCAGAAGACCTGCCTTAGCAAAAAATTACAATCCGCTTTCGGGACTAAAAGCGCAGATGAGTATAGCTAAGCTAGTTTCTTATCTTTTATTTTTCCCCTGCGGTATGGATACGTTACTTTTTAAATTAAAATAGCCATGCGCAAATTTTTACTTTCATTACTCGTAGCAGCCTCTGGAGCAGCACAAGCACAGGTAGTCACTTTCGAAGAACTGACACTTCCCAAACAAGACACATTTTATCTCAACTATAATCAGCCAGGTCAAGATGTAGGTCCTACAGTGGGCAATGTACATTTTGGATGTACATACGATACTACTTGGGGGGGCATTTGGTCGGGTGGTTTTTCATATTCTAATATGACGGATACGGTTGATGGCTCTTACCTAAATCAATATGCTGCACA
>CALMXV010000466.1 GCA_937871155.1 uncultured Taibaiella sp.
TAAAGTATTTAATAAATAAGGGCCTCCTTCAATAAGTATAGAAGAGACTTCATGTAGATAGATTAAAGTAAAAATTTGTGGCCAGATGTCTTTAGTAAAATCGATTCGTATCCATTTTATATTACCACCCACTTCATGTTTATGCTGATTGATAATCCAGGTAGGAGCTTCATCATTAAAAAGATGATGGGTAAGGGGAAGTAGTAAGTCTTTATCTAATGTAATTCTTAACGGTTGTTTACCCGATACAAGTCTTGCTGTAAGCTGTGGATTGTCCTGCATTGCAGTAGTATGACCCACAAGGATTGCCGCTTCTTCTGTTCGCCACTGATGCACTAATTCTTGGGAGGTGATATCTGTGATACTCTTTCTAGCCCTATCTATCGGAGCCATAAACCCATTGGCTGTCTGTGCCCATTTCAAGATAATATAGGGTCGTTTATTTTGATGAAAACAAAAAAATCTCCTATTCACCCATTGTCCTATTATATTACATACACCTTTCGTCACCTGCACTCCGGCTTCCATTAATAATTCATAACCTTTGCCCGATACTTTTTCAAAAGGATCATCATTGCACACAACTACTTTTTTAATTTTTTCTTGAATTATCCTCAAAGAACAAGGGGGTGTTTTTCCATGATGCGCACAAGGTTCAAGGCTTACATAAAGAGTTGACTTAGGTATTAAATGTTTGTCGATTGCAGCTACACTATTAATACAATTTACTTCTGCATGAAGTTTACCATATTCTTGATGCCAGCCTTCTCCAATGATTCTATTTTCATAAACCAAAACAGCACCTACCATAGGATTGGGTGCAACCCTACCCTTTCCTTTTTCAGCAAGCTGTAAACATCGTTGCATCAATATATGCTCAGTCATAAGGCTGTAAATATACTTGATGAAGGTAGAAATCTAGTAGAGTTTAGTTAAATACAACATTAATTCATTAGTAATATTTTGAAAGATTCATCAATAATAATTAGGACAAAATTGATATAAATAAATGACCGTATTGACCACTAGATGCCTTTATATTTGTAGTCTTAAAAACATATTGCCCTCCATGAATAATCCCTTGCATTTGATTAATGATTTTTTCGATGAATATGCCGCTGCTTTAGAGAGTTTCAATGCAAAATTCATCATGCAGTATTACGAACTTCCTTGCACCTTTATATCGGACAACAACAATACTGTTTATACCGACGCCTTGTTGTTAGAGTCTTTCTTAATACATGGAATAGCTTTTTATAAAATACATGGAATTATCTTTTCAAAACCTGAAGTATGGACAAAGGTTATGTGGACGGATGAAATGACTATAGTAAAAGTAAAATGGAATTATTCTGACAACAATCTACAGCCCCTCTATTCTTGCGATTATCAGTACCTCTTGCGATGGCAACCGGATAATAAATGGAAAATTGCTGTTGCTGTTTCTATCAACGAACAGAAGAATTTAGATGCTTGGATGTTGCATCATCATTAGGCATTTCTGAGTTCGATTAAATGTATTAGAATAATTTTTACATCTATTATTTTTCTTGGTATCGCTACACTCTCATTTTTATTTTTCCGAAAAACAAACTTATTATTGCACCGTTCCCTAAACAAAGACTAACCTATTTTATTAATAAGAATGGCTAAGAAATTATTAATTGTGGAGTCGCCTGCAAAGGCAAAAACAATAGAAAAGATACTCGGTAAAGATTTCCAAGTGAAGTCATGTTATGGGCATATTCGTGATTTGGAAAAAGAAGATATGGGTATTGATATTAAAAACGGATACAAACCTAAATACACCATTTCACCTGATAAATACAAAGTGGTCAACGAGCTGAAATCTATTGCTGAAAAATCAGATGAAGTATGGCTAGCAACGGATGAGGACCGTGAAGGAGAAGCTATATCATGGCATTTATGTGAAGTTTTAGGATTGCCACCAGAGACTACCAAGCGTATCGTATTCCATGAAATTACTAAGCCTGCTATTAAGAAAGCTGTAGAAAACCCTCGTACGGTGAATATG
>CALMXV010000467.1 GCA_937871155.1 uncultured Taibaiella sp.
ACTCCTTGCTATCAGCTTAACAGTATTGACTTTTAGACTTTTTAAGGGACGACTAATTATAAAATCATCAGACTTCACAAAAGTTCTGTTAATACCAAAAAAAACAAAGGATGCTAGTGTTTTTTAGTTCTAACATCCTTCGTTTATTAAACTTTTTTAGACTTTAATAATTACTAAACATGTTTTTTAAAATAATCTAAAGTGCGTTTAAGCCCTTCATGCCTATCTACTTTTGGCTCCCATCCAAGTATTTCTTTGGCTTTGGTGATGTCTGGTTGGCGTTGTTTAGGGTCGTCTTGCGGTAGTGGTTCATAGACAATCTTTACATCATTGCCTACTAAGGTTACGACCTCTTCTGCAAACTGCTGCAAGGTAATTTCTACTGGGTTGCCTATGTTTACCGGCTTATGATAGTCGGATAATAGGAGTTTGTAAATACCCGCTACTAAGTCATCTACATAGCAGAAAGAACGAGTTTGTGATCCGGTACCAAATACGGTAACATCGTCACCACGCAATGCTTGACTCATAAAAGTAGGTAGTGCACGACCATCATCCAGTCGCATTCGAGGTCCGTAAGTATTAAAGATGCGAACAATACGCGTTTCTACACCATGGAAGTTATGATAAGCCATCGTCATGCTTTCCATAAAGCGTTTTGCTTCGTCATATACACCACGCGGTCCTATAGGGTTTACATTGCCCCAATATTCTTCTAGTTGTGGATGCACTAAGGGGTCTCCATATACTTCAGAAGTAGAAGCCACTAAAATTCTAGCACCTTTAGCTTTTGCCAAGCCTAATAAGTTGTGCGTTCCTAATGAACTTACCTTGAGTGTTTGAATTGGCATCTTTAAATAATCAATTGGCGATGCCGGAGATGCAAAATGAAGGATGTAATCTATTTCACCGGGTACGTGAACAAATTTGGTAACATCATGATGGTAAAATTCAAATTCTTTTAAAGGAAAAAGATGTTCGACATTTTTGATATTGCCCGTAAGGAGGTTATCCATACCAATTACATAATGGCCTTCTCTAAGAAAAAGGTCACAAAGGTGAGAGCCTAGGAAGCCGGCTGCTCCAGTGATGAGTACACGTTTCATGTATATTTTATGCTGATTTTTAAATTTGATTTTAAGTTGAAATTTATAGTTCTTAATTACGTTTGGATTGTAAGAAAACAACGCAAATTATTTTTTCATGGTTGATTTTCCTAATAAAATACTCACATTAAGTTCATAGCCCAAAAGTAGAATTAAAGTAGTGATTCGCAACCATACCATAAAAGCAATCATGGTACCGATGGGTCCATAAATTTTATTGTAATTCAAAAAATTGTTGACTAAGAAAAAGAAGATGGCTGTAGAAAGAATGAATAAGAAAGTAGCAAGAATAGAACCTGGGGAGAAAAATGCAATTGGGTCTCGAAGTGATGGCCCATATCTATAAATGATAGAAATGGAGAAAAAGACAATACACACTAAAATAAAAATGCTAAAAAGCTTTACTAAAATTACATTGTCATACACCATCAAAATCAAACTATTAAGAGCATTGGATTGAATAATCAAAGCCGCTAGAGAGATTACGGCTACCAACATTAATAAAAGTGTAAGTTTAATTGCTGTCCATCTACGTTTTAATCCTGTTCGTTCTTTATATACTTCATGGCTTCTGTCAAAGCTTTGCATCAAACCCATCATACCGTTTGAAGAAAAAAAGATAGTAAGGATGATACCAAAGGACAATAAATCTTTTCGTTCATTGTTTAAAAAATCATCAATAATATGTAAGGCACTTTGCTGAATGGCACTATTAGGTGTAATAATAATGATAGCATAGTTGATGGTAGATTGAACGTCTTTTAATGGCAGGTACGGCACTAATGAAAATAAAAAGAGCAAACTGGGAGGCAAAGCCATTAAAAAGCTAAAAGTCGCTGCAGCACTTCGTTCGTTAAGTTTTGTATTGGCTATTTGTTCGAAAAAGAAGTCGGCAACATGACCAAGTGATAATCCATTAGCTCCTGGAAATTGTACCTTATCAGCCCAAGAAAGTAGTGGACGAAGAAGAGGTATTTTATAAAGAATCTCTTTTAATCTCGGCATTTATAATGGAAAGATAATTAGTAACCCCAAATAAATTGACTTCACTAGATAAATTTAATCCGATACAATTTAAATAACTATAGCTCATAAACTATGTTTTTGTGATACACTAAAATTCAAAACGGTTTTTAGTACGTTTGCCTTTCATTTTTCAAAAGCCTATATGGATAAGATAGCATTATTAAAAAGTAAAATTGATGAAGCGGTAAAAGGTGGAGGAGAGAAGCGAATAGAAAGCCAACATAAAAAAGGAAAACTAACTGCTCGTGAGCGGATTCTTTTATTAATGGATCCAGGAAGTTTTGAAGAAATTGGAATGTTGGTAACACACCAATGTTTTGATTTTGGTATGGAAAATGAAGTGTATTTAGGAGATGGAGTGGTTACAGGCTATGGAAATATTAATGGACGATTAGTCTATGTTTTTTCTCAAGACTTTACAGTGTTTGGAGGAAGCTTA
>CALMXV010000468.1 GCA_937871155.1 uncultured Taibaiella sp.
ATACGAATGGTGTCATTTGTTTCCTGCATGGCGGCATTATAAAGACTATCGTAAAACTGGCTTTTAAATCGAGTATAATTTGGCGGTGAAGGTAATCGGCTATCAAAGACGGTCAAGTAGGTTTCGGCATCTGGATAATCTGCTATCCATTGAGCTCGAAAAAAAAGTGTTTTATTTTTAGCCATCTGTTCTTTGATTATGGCTGGTTGCATGATTTCTACTTGTAGTTTCAAGCCAATATCTTGTAGTTGCCCTGCTATAAAATTGACAATATCCGCATAGTTATCAGGAGTAATGATTGGAATCGGAGGTAATCCTTTACCATTGGGATATCCTGCCTCTTTCAATAATAGCAATGCTTTCGTAGGATTATAATCATAACCATAACTGGTGATCGTATCAAAGCCCTGCATACCCGGAGGAATGAAGCCACCCGTTGCAGGAATACCCATACCATTTTTAAAATAAGTCACAATTTTTCGCCGGTCTATAGCATAGTTTATTGCTTGTCTTATCCATACTTGTTTAGTAGGTGATGCTTGTACCTGTTCATTCAATGTATCAATATTAAACCCTAAATATTCTGTATTGAGGTATCCTCTTTTTTGTAAAATGAACCGTTGTTCAAATTCAGGCTTCAACGTAGCTTTTCTAGTGAGCACAAGGTCTTTGAAAGAACCATCTACACCATTTACAAAATCTAATTTCCCTTGTAAGAACAATAAAAATTCAGTGGCTTTATTATCATAAAAAGAAAACTGAATAGCCTCTAAATAAGGCAAGGATTTACCGTCTTCATCCCGCTGCCAATAAGTGGGATTCTTATAAAACACCAAAACATTCCCTTCGTCCCAATAATGAAATTGGAACGGCCCTGTACCACAAGGATGGTTTCTAAAATCTTTACCCCAATGTGTCACTACTTCTTTGGGAATAATGCTACAATAAGGCATAGTGAGTATCTCTAGCAAAGGGCGGAAAGGCTTTACTAAATGTATCTCTACTGTAGTATCATTGATAGCCACAAAAGGCTGTTGTTCTCTCACACGACCATTAAAAATCCAAGCTCCGGTAGAGGCTGTTGTCGGATCTATTAGACGATTAAAACTATACACTACATCAGCAGCCGTCATCTTTCTTCGCTGCTGGGCGAATAGTGCGTTGTCGTGAAAAAAAACATCATTCCTCAACGTAAAACGATATACCAAACCATCCTCACTAATCTCCCATCGTGTTGCTAAAGAGGGTATCAGCTGAGATTGCGAATCCGCTTCTACCAATGTATTGTACAAGGCATGGGCACACCACATTGTACTTAAATCTTTAGCAAATGCCGGATCTAAACTTTCTAAACCTCCTACTAGATTTAAATGAAATACAGTCGTGTCTGCTTTTTCAGGATTAGAGCGACAAGCGGCTATTAAGATGGAAAGTAATATTATGACAGAGCGTCTTAAATACATCTGTTGCAAGTTATGTTATTCCTTTAAATGAATAGATTTTCCCCTCCAAACTATAACTTGCAGACATGTCATTATTATTTGCAGAGGAAACCGAGAACCTATTTCGATATGCAGACATCATTGTGCCCTTAAATATTCCTAATACACTGACCTATGGAATCCCTACTGAAATTCAAGGAACCATTTCACTTGGAATGCGCGTAGAAGTAGCCATTGGTAAAAACAAACTCTATTCGGGTATCGTCCTTCGAGTTCATAACCATACACCAGAAACCTATCAAGTAAAACCGATAAAACGTCTTATCGATAAAGCACCGATTCTTCAGCCCCTTCATCTTAAGTTTTGGCAATGGATTAGTAGTTATTACATGGCATCCCTAGGAGAAGTGATGCAAGGAGCTTTGCCCGCACACCTGAAGCTAATGGGTGAAACCAAGCTGGTATGGCGAGAAGAACATAAAGAAGAAGTAGCTTGGAGTGATGAGGCTATTTTAGCAATTGATGCTTTAGACCTCAGAAAAGAAATAACCCTTACTGAACTAAAAGCCCTTATCGGGACACAACACCTAAGTAGTGTTTTGCAAGAATTAATAGAGCAGGAAGTAGTTTGGATAAATGAACAATTAGAAGAACCGTATCGTCCGAAAAAGGAAACCATCGTAACGCTTCAACCGAAATATAAAGACCAAGAACAATTATCCAACCTGTTTGAATCATTGAAGAAAGCACCAAAGCAAGAGACGCTGTTACTAGCCTATTTAGAACTGGCAATAAAACAAACCACCGTAAAGCAACGCGAGCTTTTATCAAGAGCCGATGCAACAACCTCTATATTAAAATCGCTTCAAGAGAAAGGGGTATTTACCATCGAACAACAAGTAGTGGATAGACTAGCAAGAAGTAAACAAGCACTTTCAAAAACTATTCAATTTACTCAAGCGCAAGAAACAGCGCTAACCGCCATTAATGAAGGTTTAGCACAAAAAAGTGTTGTATTGTTGGAAGGAGTAACTGGCAGTGGGAAAACCTTATTGTACATTCATAAAATACGAGAAGTACTAGCAGATGGGAAACAAGTGTTGTTGTTATTACCCGAGATAGGACTTACTACTCATCTCGTAGAAAAGCTTTATGCATATTTCGGAGATACCTTAGGTGTGTATCATAGTAGATTTAGCAATAATGAGCGGGTTGAAATCTGGGAAAAAGTAAAGTCGAAGAAACAACAGTTGATAGTCGGTCCTCGATCAGCACTATGGCTACCTTATGACCAGCTAGGGTTGATTATAATTGATGAAGAACATGATGCTTCTTATAAACAAAAAGACCCAGCTCCACGCTTTCATGCACGTGATGCTGCTATTTACTTGGCTTCTTTACATCAAGCAAAGGTGATACTCGGCTCTGCTACACCCTCTTTAGAAAGCCGCTATAATGCACAGCAAGATAAATATGGATATGTGACATTACAAGAACGTTACCAAGGAGTATCGCTTCCTACAATCAACATAGTACATGCCACTTCTATAGAACAGCAAAGCGCCAAACATTTAAAGCACTTAACACCTACTTTAATACAAGCTATTCACAACACTTTACAAGAGAAAAAGCAAGTGATACTTTTTCAAAATCGCAGAGGCTATGCACCGTTCCAGCTATGTACCGTTTGTGGTTGGATTCCTCATTGCCATAGCTGTGCTGTTTCACTCACTTACCATAAGGTGTCCGATAAAATGCACTGCCACTATTGTGGCATGAAAACTACGGTCATCCGAGCGTGTCATAACTGTGGAAGCAATAGCATGCAAAGCAAAAGCTTCGGTACCGAACGAATAGAAGAAGAAGTCCGTGCGTTATTTCCCAAAGCTACAGTAGCTAGGATGGACATAGATAATATGCGTGGCAAGCATGCAATGAAGCAATTATTGGAGCAAATAGAAAATAGACAAATCGATATTTTAGTAGGCACTCAAATGGTGGTAAAAGGGCTAGACTTTGCCAATATCACTTTAGTAGGAATACTTCAAGCAGATAGCTTACTCAACTATCCTGATTTCAGAGTGAATGAACGTGCTTTTCAACTAATGGAACAAGTAAGTGGAAGAGCTGGAAGAGTAGATGGAAAGGGCAATGTAATTATACAAGCTTATAATATCAACCACCCTGTATTGCTATGGGTGAAAGAACATCAATCATCCACATTTTATCAAGAAGAATTAAAAAATAGAGCTACCTTCTTATATCCTCCATTTAGCCGATTAATAAAAATAACCTTCAAACATCCTGATGAAGCAAAATGCTTACAAGCAGCAACCTTATTTCAAACATCCCTAAAGACCATACCACAGATAATTGTACAAGGTCCCGTGCCAGCACTAGTGAGTAAAGTGCGCAATCAATACCTTCAAGAAGTATGGATAAAATGTATAAAAGATAGCCAACTTCTAGCTACTGTAAAAATGTTTGCACTTCAGGAAAAACAACGATTAACAAGTTATCGTGGTTTTAGTAATGTTCAAGTTGTTTTTGATGTTGACCCAATGTAATACTTCAAGAATATATACCCGTCTTTTGAAAAATGGTTGCGATTTATCCATAATGACATCAAGAAAATAAGGACGTTAATACGGCTAATCGCCAGCTTAGAAATTCAAGCGTTCACAATTTAAACTCATAAAAAAAATAGCTACCAATTCGATAGCTATTTTTAGGATTATTAAGTTTTATTGAAAATGGATTATGCCATTTTTTTCAATTCTCTGATACGTTCTTCTTTATCTACTTCTTGAGTTAAAGAATCTTTTCTATCTGTATCCACTAAAATAGGAGCTGCTACAAAGATAGAAGAGAAGGTACCTGTTATCACACCGATAAGCATTGCAAAGGCAAAGCCTCTTGTTACCTCACCACCTACAATAAACAATATCAAAACCACTAAGAATACCGTAAGTGAGGTCATCACCGTACGTGGTAGCGTATCATTAATTGCACGGTTGATTACTGATTCTTTGCTTTCATTTGGCTTACCACGGAAGTACTCGCGGATACGGTCAAATACAATGATGGTATCATTCATAGAGAAACCGATAACGGTCAATATTGCCGCAATAAAGTGTTGGTCGATTTCTAATGCAAAAGGCACATGGTCTCTAAAGAAAGAGAATATTGCTAAGGTAGCACACACGTTGAACAATAAGGATACAAACGTACCCATTGAGTATTGCCATTTACGGAAACGAACTAATATGTATATTGAAATAGCTATCAAGGAAAAAATGGTTGCCCATTTAGCACCGGCAATCAAGTCATCAGAGATAGTAGGCAATACCGTTTGTGAACTTTGAACATACTTACTGGCAAATGTATTAATATCCGTTCCAGCAGGTATAAAGCCTTCTTTAGTCAACCCTTCATGAAGCTTTTCTTGTACTTGTTTTTCTATCTGCTGACCGCTATTTTTAATTAAGTAAGCGGTAGTAATATTTACTTGGTTGTTGGTACCGATAGTTTTTACAATTGGGTATTCTCCAAAGTAGTTGTGTAGCTTTTCTCTGATATCGGCTACTTTATATTGCTTATCAAATTTGATAGTATAGCTGCGACCACCTGAGAATTCTACCCCATAATCAAATCCATTAAATAAAAAACCTACACCCGCTAAAACAATAACTGCAGAGATGATATACGTTACTTTACGCATTCGCATAAAATCAAAATTGGCTCTTTGGAACACCGCCTTAGAGATTCCGGTAAAGTATTTAAAGTGTCTATCGTTTTTAGTATAGATATCTTTTACCAATCTAGAAACTAGAATACCGCAGAATAAAGAAATTGAAATACTTAAAATCTGTGTGGTAGCAAAACCTAATACTGGGCCTAAGCCAAATTCAAAAAGAATAAACGCAGTAATCAACTGAGCGATGTGACCATCTAATACAGGAGCATAAGAGCGCTTATAACCATCTTTAATAGCCTCTTGATGTGATTTACCATGTGCTAATTCTTCTTTAATCCGCTCGAATATAAGTACGTGAGCATCTACTGCCATACCAATACCTAATACTAAGCCTGCAATACCTGGAAGCGTAAGAGTAGCATGTAAGGCTGATAAAACACCAACAGTAAATAATAAGTTTAAAGTAAGTGAGATATTCGCTACCCAACCACTCGTGTTGTAATAAACCAACATCAAAACGAAAATGGCTAAGAATGAAAGTACGATTGCCGTGAAACCATCATGAATTGACTCAGCACCTAAAGTAGGTCCTACTACTTGTTCCTGAACGATACGTGCAGGAGCCGGTAGTTTACCTGATTTTAAGATGTTAGCAAGGTCAGTTGCTTCTTCTGTAGTAAAGCTACCACTTATAGAAGTACGTCCACCAGCAATTTCACCATTTACAATTGGTGAGGAATACACTCTATCATCTAACACAACAGCTACATAACGCCCTACATTATCACCGGTCATTTTTTTCCAAATTCTACCTCCTAAAACATCCATTTCCATCGATACTTCGGGTTGTCCTGTAATTGGGTTATAGTCCATGCGAGCATCAGTTACACGATCTCCTTCCAATTTGGCATCACCACCACTAGCTGTTTTAATAGCATACATGGTCAAAGGTGCATTGGCATTATTTTTACTTTGTCTGTCTTCAGCACCGTATAAAAATTTCACATTGTTAGGAAACTTGTTTTTTACAATATTTTCATTCAAATAAGCATTCAAAGTAGCGGTATCCTTTTTAGCTACATAACCAATCATAGGGCTTGGGTTGCTTGCTAATTCTTCAGGGATATAAAGCATGGAGCGAATCGGATATTTTTTCTTCGCTTCTTCGATAGCTACGGTATTTGAATCCTTTCCTGCTGAAGCAGTTTTAGTTGAACTATTATCATTTAATAACGAAGTAAGACTAGCTGTATCAGCTTTTGCTGCTGCACTATCATTTGTCGCAACAGTTGTAGTTGCTGTTGTAGTACTATCTTCTGTCGCTTCTCCAGATAGTTGTTTTACTAAAGCATTTTCTGCGGCAATAAGACCGCCATAGATTTCTTGGTTGGTATAGGTTTCAAAAAACTGAAGTTTTGCAGTAGCTTGAAGGTAACTTCTTACACGTTCTGGATTACGAACACCTGCCAACTCGACAGTAATGATACTTTTATTTTCATCTAAAGTAACATTAGGCTGTGCCACACCAAATTTATCAATACGGGTTAA
>CALMXV010000469.1 GCA_937871155.1 uncultured Taibaiella sp.
CTGGCAATTCACCTTTTTCCATTACACGTGCTTGTACAGATGATGTATGGGTGCGCAGTACATAGTCCGGCTGTTGAGAAACATAGAATGTATCTTGCATGTCTCTTGCAGTATGGTTTTCGGGCATATTGAGTGAGGTAAAGTTATGCCAATCATCCTCTATCTCCGGACCGGTAGCTACACTAAAACCTATTTTTTCAAAGATGTTGACAATTTCATTTTCCACCATTCGTAACGGATGTCGTGTACCTAAAGGCAAGCTATCCCCAGGCAAACTATAATCTACATCTTGATGGTGGGTTGTATTGGTGTTTTTAAGATGCTCGTGAGCTGTATATTTTTCTTCAGCCAATTGTTTGAAAGCATTCAACAATAGACCGGCTTCTTTCTTTTCATCAACCGGTACATTTTTCATTTCCCCAAAAATCGATTTCACAATACCCTTAGTTCCCAGGTATTGAATACGATATTCTTCCAACTCTTTGGCATCACGGATTTCTATTGCTTGAATGGTGGCTTCAAGGGTTTTCAATTGCTCTCTTAAATTCGACATAGAGCGCAAAGATAGTGGATGCAAGTATTTCAAGTAGGATTTTATCTTACCTGTCCTCTTCCTAAGGTAGCAGTAAACGATTGACCGGCTTTATAACTTACGGCAGTACCCGGTTGGTCGGCAAATAAACGAAATCGCTCCGACCGAAGTTTTACTTCACTACCATCTACGGCTCGCACTTTATGAATTACAAAGCCTATCAACGCTTTTTTTCTACTATTGGATGAGGGAATTACATCTACAATTTTCCCAACCACCAAAGCTCCTTTTTTAATGATAATTCTTCCTTTCACTTCTACCGATTCTGCACAAGTAAGAGTAATAAAACTTCCATCTTGATCAGGATTTTCTGAGCTGATAGTTTCAGATAATACTACTCGAATACTCTTGCCTGCCGGTACCTCTACCGGACCTTGTGAGGTATAGTTTCTTTCTTCAATTTTATTTCTTTCGGCTTTGGGTTCATTCTCCTCTTCTACTATTTCTTTAGGTTTCTTTTTAATAGGGGTTTCTTTTTTAGAGGTTGTATTCTCTTGTGTTTTATTATTGCTCTCATCACTATTCTGCTGCTTACTGATACGCTGATACATTTCATTGGGTGACTCATCCAGACTATTAGATGAAGTGCTATTATTATTTTTATCTGAAGGTTCATAAACTATATCGGAGGCATTATCTACTTGAAGTACACCTTGACTTGTTGAATCCTGCTTTTCTTTAGAGGTATCGTCACTAAAATTCCATATCAACAAACCTATACAGAGTAATAATGAGGCAGCCAACAAACCAAAGGGTTTAAGAGAATGTTTTTTTATTGTTGCTAGCCAGTGTTTAGAATTTGCATTTATGGAGGAAAGCAAAGAAGAACTTGTGCCTTTTTTAATATCCGATACGCCTTCAGCCATTTGGCTCGACTCAAGATATTTAATTACATCCGCATGGCTTAGCAAAGCTTTGCCCAACGCTAGTTCGATAGCTGCTTTAAAATCTCCAGTAGAAGAATATCGTTGCTCTGGCTTGCGTTCTAAGGCTTTTGAAATAATACTTTGAATGGAGTGAGGTACTGATTGATTAAGTTCATGAATAGGGATAGGGTCCTTTTCCAACTTATCTTTCATGGTTTGGTAGTCGGTATCTGCTTGAAAAGGTGGGGTACCGCATAGCAATTCATAAAACAAAATTCCTACTGCATAAATATCAGTCCGTTCATCTCCTTCCTTACCTTGGATTTGCTCAGGTGACATATACTCCAATGTGCCTACAGATTTTCCATGTCTAGTCATCCGTTGTGCATTTCTCATTCTAGCAATACCAAAGTCCATCACCTTTACTTCTCCGTCTTCATTGACGATAGCATTTGCAGGTTTGATGTCTCTATGAATGATTCCTTTTTTATGTGCATGTTGAAGCCCTTCCAACATTTGCACCACAATAGAAGCAGCTAGTACATAAGACAACTTTCCATGAATTTTAATCCACTCTTCTAATGTTTTCCCTTCTACATATTCCATCACCATCCAATAAGTGTCTTCTTTGGGTATAAAGGAGTATAGATGGGTAATATTAGGATGGTTGAGCTTGGCTAAGGCTAAAGCTTCTTGTTGAAAGCGATCCGTTAAACCATCATCTTCTGTGGAAGATTTCTTCAATTGTTTGATAGCCACTTTTCGATCCAGCATAGTATCATTGGCTACATATACTGTGCCCATACCTCCTTCGCCTATTTTCCCTATTAGGGTATATTGATTTTCAAAAGAATTCATGACATAATATTTTGCTCTTTAGTAATGGGTGCCATCTCTAAATGCTCATCAGTAAACGTTATCAAGATGGCAGAAAAATTATCTTGAGCTTTTCTGTTATAACCAATCGTTTTGAATGCTTCTATAATGAGTACCGAGTCTTTCATGGACAACAAATCATGTAATTGAGTTTCTGAAAACACATCATACAATCCATCAGAGCAAAGCAGGAATTTATCTTCTTTAGTAAGAGTATTAGCAAAGCATAATTGCTGAGGTACTATTTGCTGTGCTGTTCCTATTGCTTGGATTAATACATTTTTCATGGAATGTGTATCTCGCTCTTGTAAGGTTATCTCACCTTGTTGATACATTTGATTAACGAGTGTATGGTCTTGAGTGAGCTGTTCTATACCACTAGGGCTCCAATGGTACAACCGACTATCTCCTACATGGCCAAGAAAAAGTTGATTATTCTTAATTCTTACAACAGTGCCGGTAGTTCCCATACCTTGATAAGCACTATTTTCTTTCCCTGCCTTTATGATTTCTTGATGTGCTTTAAGAAGTGCATCAGCTAAAATAGTTTCTTGATGTGCGCTTTGTTGCTTTTTAACTTCAGCTAATACGGTATCACAAGTTAATTTACTGGCTACTTCACCCGCATTATGACCACCCATCCCATCTGCTACCATACACAATATATCTGTTGCTGATTCATTAAAGAAATATGTAAGGATGCTATCTTCATTATGGCTTCTCGTAGGTCCTGTTTCTGATAAGAAATGTACCATGCATCTTAATGTAGCTTCCCGAACTGAACTTGTATTAGTAGTTGCTGTTACAGATTTTGAAAAGAAGAATTTCATACGATATTTTTTGAACGTGGCATAAAATCAATTGCTAAAACTGCCTAACCTCCGACTCTGTAAATACAGAGCCGGAAGGGGATAAGACAGTGCCCGTCTAAAACATGAGGAGCATTTTGTGATGAAAAAACTAAGCTTAGTATTCTCTAAAAGAATTCAAAAAGGTTTTTGGTAACACTCTAGTAAATTCTCTAGGCTAAGGGTTGGTAATATTTATTGAATGACTTGTTGACGCCCCATTAGCTCCATTACATATTTAATTGGTACTGAAAAGGAGATGGCTGCTCCTGGTTCCCATTTGCCGGCACTAAAGACTCCAGTTACTTTCCCTTGCCCATCAAACATAGGTCCACCGCTATTGCCGCCACCGGTAGAGTTGATAGTGAGTTGGTAATAGTCTCCAAATGTGCTTTTATAATCATCTATTTTACTGTTCTTTTCTGTTCCACGAACTAGGCGTCCAATGTTGCCATTGCTTACAGTAGGTACTGGTACTGAAGTAATATTAGGATTGGTATTAAAGACATCTTGCGATCTTTTTAGTACCAACTGTGTTGGTGCGATACCCGGATAGCCCATGACTACTACTGCATCCCCTGGCTGAATGGTTTCATAGTTATCATTTAGTTCTACTTTAGGTAAGGTTTCCGGTAAGTCTATTTTAATCATTGCTACATCATGCGTTGGGGATATACGTACGATTTTAGCAGGAGTCCGTTGTGCATTGTTGGCAAAGGTGACATCCAAATAAGTATTCACACCTATATAACGTTTATCATTTCCCGGTACCCATTCTCCCACCATATCTTGTGATACCTGAGCTTCCCAATTAGGTCCGATACTACCGTCCTTCATTTGACCTATCATCACGCCGGGGAATGCATAGTTTTGAAAATGATAAGACGTAAGCCAATTGGAGGCTACATGTCTATTAGTAGCTATGAATCCTCTTTCATCCACTACAAAGCCACTACCACTGCCACCACTTGCTATTAAATCCAATTCAATGCCTTTAAAGTTTCCAAGTGTTTTCAAATAATCTCCTTTAGAAACTAAGAAGGGAATGATTCGCCCTTGTTCATCTTTGGTATAAGCGCCGGCATAACCAATAATTTTGTTGGACTGATCTACCTTAGGATAATATACCTGATACATTTCTTCGCCTGTACTAGTACTGGTAAGTTTCCAAGCCATTTCTATGTACACTACTTTATCTTCATTTGCTTTTGCAATTTCAGCCGGGTTCATCATGTTATCTTTCTCTCGTAAGTGAATTACTTCTTTCTTACTCGTCTTATTCCAAAGGATAAAACCACCGGTGCCTAGCAATAAGGCTACTGCTACTATCGTAATCAAAAGTCCGGTTTTACTTTTCTTTTCCGACTCTTGAAGCATGTGTTGCATGGTTTGCTTTCCAATGGTTTCCTTTGGTACAATAGGTGTATCCGCAGTTTTGATGGATGCGGTATCATGAACTTTCGTTTCTGCTACTGGAGTGTCTATTACTCTTGTCTTCTTTAAATGCGACTCCGGTCGTGGGTCTAAATCAAATTCAAAGGCCGGACCTTCTTTTCCTAACTTCACAATATCTCCAACAAATAGCTCTTTTGCCTCTGTGATTTTTACATCATTTACAAACGTTCCATTTTTACTTTGGCAATCGTGAATGGTAAATTGATCAGGAGCATTTGGGTTTTGTTGAATGCGACAATGCTCCCTGCTAATGGTATCTTCTTTTACAGGGTCATAACTCACTTCGTTATTCAACCCCCTACCGATATGTATATCTGTAGTGCCGGATAAGGTAAAGGTTTCTACCTGCCCTTTTTTAGAGCCCGCTATATGACGGACTATTAATGAAATTTGCTGACTCATTTTTTTTGTTTTAGACGGTTAATAAACCATCGCTTTTATAATAGGGTAAAACACTTTCTATTATTTAAGCGATGCTGATTACTGCCTATTAATCGTAGTAAACTCAAAAAGGTCATCAAAAATCTAAGTGCATAAAAAAAAACCCTTCGACCTATTAATATCGAAGGGCTGTATTAAAGAGTACATTTAAATCATTATTTCACGAAAGTAGTGTAGCCAATAGCTTGGGCACTAGATACGCGAATCAAGTATTGTCCTTGGCTCCAACTGTCCGTAGAAAATGTATTTTGATTAGTTTTTTGAAGCACTTGTTTTCCTTGAAGATCGAATACCTCAAGTGTATATTGTTTCCATTGGTCAGGAATTACTATCGTCTGAAGACCTCCTTGTGCAGGATTCGGAAATACCGATACAGTAATTGGTGCAGATGCTACTTCATTAAATGAGGTTGTAGTGCGATATTGGTCTCTATAGCGAATAGTAGTAATGGTTTCTGTACTTCCAGTTACAGTTGTTGTTATCCAAAGAGCAGGATAATGCTCTCCGTTTACCAACCATTTATAATCTACCGATTGACGCGGCAATCCAAATGACATACCACCGAACGATACACTATCTATTTCATTAACAGCTGAGCGTACACGCAAGCATGCAACTCCTGTCGGGAAATAGGGCGTTTTAATGGTTCCCCAGCCATCTACATGAGTAACACGAGATCCTTGTTGCATAAACGAACCGATACTTGCCATGCTATAACTCAACTTAAAAGTAGAGGAATCGATATTATTATATTGTAGCGGGAAGTAGTACCATTCGTCTTCATCACTATAAGTAGCTGCAGTAGGAATGCCGGATATATTGGCAGCAAAGGCTTCTGCTACAAAACGTGATGAGTTGTTCTTTTTACTAAAAAATGTATAGATATCATTAACAGCAATAGGCAGGGAGATACCTCCTCCTCCCATTGAGTCTGCTACTTTATAACCGTAAGCAGATGTTGCAATCGTTAGGGCATAAACTGGATTTACTTGTAAAGCGGTTTTATAAGCATCTACCGATTGAGCTATTGGAGCAAGAGTGGTAAAATCCCAATTGATATTTGCTCCTGTATTGGTAAGACTGATAGTGCTTCCTACACTATTAGCCATACTATAACGCAAGGTATCACCGGCAACCGGCATATCTGCTGCTGTAATGGAAATCTGAGCCATTAAAGAAGGTGCCATTAAAGCACCCATAAGTGTAGTAAATAATTGTTTCATAGATTAAAAATAAGTAGTCGGTAGTCAACATCAAAGTAAGTACCTGATGAGAACTGTTTTTTAACAAGAATACAAGACGGTGAAAAACCTGAATAATATGATAGTAGGTATAGTAAACGGGTAATGTTAAAAAAATACACTTCAGTTTTTGGAAAATACAACTGAACTTCTATCTTTGCAGTCCTTTAACGGATGGTGCGGTAGCTCAGTCGGTAGAGCAAAGGACTGAAAATCCTTGTGTCGCCGGTTCGATCCCGGCCCACACCACCACCAGACAAGCCTTTCAGGTCAAAAACCTCGAAAGGCTTTTTCTTTGATTGTTGTTATTGCAAATAGTTTTTTGTAGAAATTATAAACCAACATCATTGTAATAATAATATCTTTCAGAGGACTGCTCAAAGCTTTCGGGTATCTTGCAAAGCCGTGCTAGCACTGGGCTATCATGTTTATAATTCCATTTTTTGAACCAACACCACTTCTATCCATTTTGGAATAGATAGCGCAATTCGTTCTCATAATTGATACCTTCTGTCTTTTGCATCTATTCTGAATAGTTCTAGTACCTTGGGATGTTTGGCTATTCCATCTGACTCTATTTGTTGAGCAGTGTATTTGATAAAATCTCGTTGTAGCAATTGGTGGATAAGTGTATATCCTAGCTGTGCATTGCTCTAAGCTATGAGTTGTTGATGGCACCACCAACAACTGAGCAAAAAATATATGTACATAATGTTTGTATTTTTTGATTGGTTACTAATGATTTGACGATTCTATTTTAGGTTGTAGTTGCGTATATTTGGGAGTTAGCGGTCATTGTAGGACGACAACGAAACAGATGACTAACGAACAAAATTTCAATTAAAAATATGATCACAGAAAGCACATTGACAATCATAAATTCATTTCATGGCGACTTAAAAGTTGCGAAAGAATTGGTTTATGACAAATGTGGTTTTAACTTGACAGACCTAAAGCTGAATTCTGAAAGTGTAGAATATGGAGCTTGTTCATTCAGACTTAACGGAAAAACAATTCAACATCGTGTTTCTAAAATCACACCAACAAAAACGGGACAGTTTGTAACAATTTGGAAAAGAAACCAAGAAGGAATTACGGAGCCGTTTGACATTTCAGATGACATTGATTTTATAGTTATCACATCAAAAAGTGGCGACAACTTTGGACAGTTTATTTTTCCTAAATCTGTTTTGGCGGACAAAGGAATGCTGAATTCAAGCACCAAGTGCAACAGTTGATTGATGTAAAAATAGTTTAACTGGCGATTTGTAATTAAGTTTTTTTCTGGGTCTGTAATTGAGTTTGTTTTGAATGGTTAGGATGTATTCATTGTTTAATAATCTTACTTCAGTGACAGGTCAGGTAATACCTTCAAATACTACTTTCAATTTCGGCACTCTAATACAGTGTATATACCCCGACATTATGGATCATTTCTATTTTCAAGGTTGCCCGGCAAACGACCAATTTGTTGCACAACCTGGAAATTGTTTGGGGCTACCGGCAAATGACTTTATGCACTCTGCTGGATGTCATGATTGTGCTGCAGGCACCATAGGTACAATCAACTATCTGGGTGGCGACGACTGGGAGGTTAATTAGTTAATGTAAAAATATACTAATAACCGTTAGTCTGAGCGCCTTTGTGTGTTTTGTTCACTCGTTATAAATAACTTTCCAACTATATGAAATTTCTATTACAATGTTTTCTAGCAGGTACAGCCTTGTTGTTTCAAACTATGTTCGCAAATGCACAGGCAACCACACCCGATTGGGCAAGGCATTTATATAGTACAAATGGTTTAGCTACTTTATCTGCCGAAAGCTTAGGTACAGACCGATATGGCAACGTTTATATGCTAATTCTTTCAGAAGGAAAGGCCTTTGCCGGAGGGCAATCCACAGTGGACTCAACCACATCTTCCCTTATTACAAGTTGGGATTGCAACGGAAATCTCCGGAGGATGAAACCCTTCGGTAGAAGTAAAACCAATAGTAGTAGTAGTACCTTTGCTTGGGAAATGGAAACCGATAGTTTTGGAAATTCCTATATACTTGGAGTTGTACGTACTATGCAGTCATCCACCATGGCATACTGGGGTACTGACACTTCCTTGAATATTCCCGCGAATAAATACGTGAACTTCCTGATAAAATACGACAGCTTAGGGCAATTTCAGTGGCTCAGAACACCTATGTACGGCGATAGTATCCTTCGTCAATCGAGTTTTTCGGTCAGCCCATCGGGAGATATTTACTGGATGCCCTTGCTGGTTCCCGGTGTGTATGGTGGTGGCGCATTTACCATATCAAACCGTGGATATTATGTCGTGCATTACAATGCTGCAGGTACATTTCAGTCTGTTACTCCGCTTGCCATCACCCCTTCTGTATCGAGTTCAAGTACCATGGTAAATTGGAAATATGACCCTGCAACCCACCGATTTTATGGTTGGTTAGGCTATTCAAAAATGTATGGCAGCCTAACCATAGGCACTACTACAGTAGCCTGGGCAGCAGATTCGGTTTCGCCTCTTCCGGTTTTAGCAGCCTTTAATCGACAGGGGCAAAACCTGTGGGTGAGACAAGGAAACCCTATTGTATCTAAGCGGAGCTATATAAGTAAAATTGACTTTGGTAGTGATGGCAACATATATCTGGGCGGACAAAGTCTGCCTGGTAGTGTGTTTTGTGGTGATACGGCTAAAAATACCGGAGGCCCTTCAAACTATATAAATGCTTACATTATGGCATTAGATACCAATGCCAACCTCCTTTGGTCTAAACATCCCGTAAGTACAAATGCCTCAAGCATTACTGAAATTAAACAACGAAATAATATTATCGTTGCTATTGGTCAAAACTGGGATACCCTGCACTGGGACGGCTTTAACTTAGTGCGCGTTAACCCATGTCCTTTTATAGGATTTATGCTACGGGCTGATGCTGCAAATGGAGCTGCTCAACAGCTTGTAGGCTTCAGTTCTACTTGGCAAAGTATTCCTGAAGACTGTATGATAGACAAAAATCTGAATGCGTATGTACGAGCAGAATTTTTGGGTACTATGATTTTAGATAATGATACTTTTACTTGTTACCCCAATATTAATACTCACAACAACATCCTGAAAAAATACAGAAATGTGCCATGTGGATGCAATCTCTTGCAACCGGCATTTAGTACTAGTAATACATCTTCCTCCTCTTTTCAGTTTACCTACACGGGGCAGTCTCCTTATACCTCCATCTCTTGGGACTTTGGAGATAGCAGCCCCACCAAAAATACTTCTGTGGCTGCACATGCCTATACCGCACCGGGTACTTATCTGGTTTGTGTTACCGTTACCAACAGTTGCGGCAGCAATACTACCTGTAGCTATGTGACTATAACAGAGCTTTCCCATATTGGCGATGCAGGTAGTGTATTTAGCATGGTGAAGGTATATCCCAATCCAGCAAGAGATAAGATAATAATAAGCGATTTACCAGAGGACAGTAGAGTAGAAGTATGTGATATCTTCGGAAGAAGACTGAAAAAACTGCAAACTGAAAAGGGTGAATTCCAAATACCGGTAGAAGAACTAAGCGCAGGTATGTATCTGTTGCGTTTTACCAGTAAAGATGGTGTATCAGGCAGCCGAGTGTTTGTGAAGGAGTAAGGGCAATTGGTAGGAGCCAATAACATTTCGTATTAGCATCATACAAAACGACCGGAACATTCTGCTTCGGTCGTTTTGTATTGTTGCCTTATTTTATGTCAATGCCTATTGTATTAATACGTTGTTGGGTAATGATGTTTAATTCAGCTAACGCTTTTCTTGTAGTATAATGTATTGCTATTGTTTTGATGAAAGATACTATTAACAACTGCCTGAAGTGTATCAGCAGTTACAGCATTGTATCGATCCCATTCCGAGTTCATGAGTTGGGCATCGCCCAACAATTCATAAAAAGCCAAATTATTAGCTCTGGAGAGTAAACTCATGTCTTCAAACACAATCATGGCTTCAATTTTATTTTTAGCTTTTTCTAATTCTTCTTGTTGCACACCTTTTTCTACCAATAATTTTAGTTGTACTTCTATGGCTTCGTTTGCTTCATCTAATGTTTTTCCTTCTACTAATTTTCCTTCTATTACAAGCAAGCCTGGGTCTAGGCTTCCGGTATGATAACAATTGATATTACTAAATAATTTCTGGTCTTTTACTAAAGCAAGGTGAAGTCGAGACGCTAATCCATTACCCATGATTTCAGTTATTAAATCCGTAGCGTAATAATCCGGATGTAGCCTACCTTGAATATGCCATGCTTTATAGATTGCATTTAGAGGTACATCAGCAGTGATAGTTTCAAATCTTGCTTCCTTTTGTACCGGCTCTTGTGGCAAGTTCCTTTTATATGCCTCTCCTGTTTCAATATCTCCAAACCATTTTTCGGACAACATCTTTACTTGTTCTAGTGTTACTTTACCTGCTACACATAGTATGGCTTGATTAGGTCGGTAATGTTTAAAAAAGAAATGCTTTACATCTTCTAATTGTGCTTCCTCAATATGCTTTAGCTCTTTTCCTATCGTCATCCATTGATATGGATGTACTTTATAGGCAAGTTGGCGAAGGTGTTTCCAAGCATCGCCATAAGGCTTGTTGATGTAATGTTCTTTAAACTCTTCACAAACTACCTTACGCTGTACTTCTAAGCTATTAGGGCTAAAGGCAAGGCTTTTCATCCGATCACTTTCCAACCAAAAAGCTGTTTCTATATTTTCTAAAGGAAGTTGGATATAGTAGTTGGTGATATCATTGGTGGTATAGGCATTATTCTCTCCTCCAGCCATTTGAAGCGGTTCATCATACATAGGAATATTTATAGAACCACCAAACATGAGATGTTCAAAAAGGTGAGCAAAACCGGTTCTATTAATATCTTCATCACGGGCACCTACATTATACAGCACATTCACTGCTACCATAGGGGTATTTTCATCGGTATGAACTAATACCGTCAATCCGTTAGCTAAAGTGAATTTTTCAAATTGAATCATGATATTTAATTATGTGCAATGCCCTCAACTTAATTGAAGCATTTAAATGGGAAAACTATATGTTAAGACCTATAAAGATTTATCTGAAGTGGCTGTCAGGTTCTCTTTTTCTATTTTACCTTTTCTGAGTGGATTGGCGGTGTTTTCTAAGTATTGATTGCGTTGGCGAAGCAAATCAATCGCTTGGAAAATAGCTTCTCTAAAGGAGCTTTCATCTGCTCTGTTTTTTCCGGCTATATCAAAGGCTGTACCATGGTCTGGCGAGGTGCGAATAACCGAAAGCCCTGCAGTAAAATTAACCCCTTCCCCTTGAGCTAAGGTTTTAAAAGGTATCAACCCTTGATCATGATACATGGCTAGCACCCCATCAAAATGTTTATAATGCCCACGACTGAAAAATGCATCAGCACTATAAGGTCCGTACACGAGCATTCCTTGCTGTTGAAAACTATCCACCAAAGGGCGAATGATTTGATTTTCTTCATCCCCTATATTACCATCATCACCAGAGTGAGGGTTGAGTCCTAAGATTGCAATTTTGGGTTTGTCGATACCAAAGTCTTTGATGAGTGTTTCTTTCATGAGCAGCACTTTAGAAGCTATACGCTCTTTAGTAATGTAGTTTGCTATTTTAGAAACGGGTACATGTTCCGTAACCAATCCTACACGAAGCTCCTGGCTATACAACAACATCAACACATCTTTAGCACCAAATTTTTCTTGTAGAAACGGCGTGTGACCTGTATAAGGGAAATCACTTACTTGAGTATTACTTTTATGGATGGGGGCTGTAACTAAAGCATCTATTTGCCCGTCTTTAAGGCATTGTGCGGCTACCTGCAAGGAGCGGATAGCATATTTGCCTCCACTTTCTGTAAGGGCACCAGGTTGAATAGGCACTTCCTCATTCCAACAATTAAAGATATTAGTTTGTTTAGGATTGAGGCTAGTAAAATCCTTGGTACTAGTGAAATTGAAGGAGGCTTCTTCTACCACACGTCGATAATAATTGATTACTTTATTGGATGCAAATATTACCGGCGTACACAAATCCAACATTCTATTGTCTGCAAAAGTTTTAATAATTATTTCAGGCCCTATCCCGTTGATGTCTCCGATACTAATGCCTATTATTGGTTTTTCCATAGTTCTATATAGCTATTGACTGCAAATGATTTCTTTCAGAATTACTAAAAGTAAAATTGGTTGCAAAGTTCCTAACAAAATTTCAATGAATGGAGATTTAATTCTTCTTGTAGTTTTTAAGAAAATCTAACAACATCCGAATGCCATAACCTGTACCACCTGAAGGGATATATCCTTTCTTGCTAAGTCCAAAAGAAACACCGGCAATATCAAAATGCATCCAAGGATAATCAGTAAAATGTTCTAAGAATTTACCGGCAGTGATAGCGCCACCACTTGGTCCACCTACGTTTTTCAAATCAGCAAAATCAGATTTTATCATCTCCCCGTATTCATCCCATAATGGGTATTCTACTAATCGTTCGTATTGGTTGAAGCCACATTGTTTGAAGGTGTCTTTGGTAACCTCATCCGCAGTACCCATACATACAATACCCACATCTCCTACAGCTACAGAAGCGGCTCCGGTTAGGGTTGCAAAGTCCACTACCAATTCTGGTTGGTATCGTTTTGCCCAATGTAGGGCATCTGCTAATACCAGTCTTCCTTCAGCATCTGTATTTAAAACCTCTACGGAAGTACCACTATACATTGTAATAATATCGCCGGGTACATAAGCGTTTTCACCAGGGCGGTTGTCAGTAGCCGGTACAAGAGCTATAACATGAAGCGGTAATTTCATCTTGCTTAAAGCATACATGCTGCAGGTAACTACAGCAGCGCCACTCATGTCACTTTTCATTCTATCCATAGAGGCAGGAGTGGGTTTTAAAGAAAGTCCTCCGGTGTCATATACAATGCCCTTACCTACAAGTACTATTGGCTTTTTATTGATAGGTTTTGCAGGCTTATATTCCATTATGGTAAAAGTGGGCGGTTGTTGGCTACCACGATTAACGGCTAAGATGCCCCCCATTTTTTCTTTAGTGATTTGAGCCTTGTTGAGTACCGTTGTTTTAAAACCACTTTTTTTACCTAAAGCGCTTATTTCTTTTGAGAGCTGTTCTGCTGATAGATAATTCAGGGGTTCATTTACTAAAGTCCGAGCATAATAGATGGCTTCAATAGTAGTTGTAAGCTGTGATAGTTGTAGGTTCGTTATTGATTTTTTATCGAAAGCAATAGTCTGTAAGCTTGAACGTTTCTTTTCTGCATCGCTTCTATATTTTAAGAATTGATAGTTGCTTAAGGCCATTCCTTCAGCTATTAAATAAGCAGCATCCGTAGTAGCAGAGAGGCTTTGTATCGTTACTTGTTCTATTTTATTTGCGGCGGCTATTGCTTGTATTTCCGCACCTGTTTTGCGAAGTGCTTCAGCAGATAGCCAAGGCTGCTTTTCAAATTTCAAACAATAGACAAACGTATATCCATCATATTGATTAAGCGAAACGAAATACTGTTCTTTTTTAAATTTTGATTGACAATAGGCTTTTTCTTGTGCGGAAAGAGACGGTAGTGTATCTAAAGCATCGAATGTATCGATTATAAAAAGGTTGTTTTTGGTGGAAGGTTTTTGAATGATTTTAAACTGCATATAGAAAGAAGTTTTTTGGAAATTGTTACTTGATGATTGACTTTTGTATTGATGCAATATACATTGAAGAAAAGTCTGGGACAACATTTCCTGCATGATGAAAACATCTGTAAGAAAATTGTAGCTTCCCTTTCACTACATCCGGAGATGAAACTTTTAGAAGTAGGACCCGGTGGCGGCGCACTTACAAAATATCTCTTACCCATTAAGGCGATTCAATTTAAAGCTATTGAAATAGATAGTGAGAAAGTAGCGTATCTACAGCATCATTATCCTACAATTGATGGGAAAATTATTCAATCTGATATACTTCAATCTGAGAGCCCTTTTGAGGGTACCTTTAGCATTATTGGCAACTTTCCTTATAATATCTCATCCCCCATTATGTTTAAGGTTTTAGACTGGGAAGAGCAAGTAGTGGAGGTCATCGGTATGTTTCAAAAAGAAGTCGCACAGAGAATTGCTGAGAAGCCGGGGTCAAAGCTTTATGGCATCTTAAGTGTATTAATGCAGACGTTTTTTAAAGTAGAATATTTGTTTGATGTACATGAAAACTGTTTTACACCACCACCGAAAGTAAAGAGTGGAGTAATACGGTTTACGAACCTACACAACCCACATGGTATTGTAAACAAGAAACGCTATATACAATTGATTAAAGCCGCGTTCAACCAAAGAAGAAAAACCCTTAGAAATTCTTGGAAAGGTACGTTGCCTCCAGAGTTGCTAACTCAAGAAATAATGAATAAACGTGCAGAGCAGCTTACCATAAACGATTTTGTTGTTATTTATAAACAATGGATCGCATGAAAAGGAACGTACTGATTGCAGCTCCTATTCATGAAGTCCTAGAGCAGGCACTTATAGCTCAGGGTTATGAACTCAAACCTGCATTAGATATACGACCCGAAACTGCAGAAGCATTAATTAAAGACTGTGTAGGAGTCATCACATCAACACGTATCCAATTGGATAAAAAATTGATTGATGCAGCACCCTTATTACAATGGATAGGCCGTATGGGCTCGGGTATGGAGGTGATAGATGTAGCCTATGCAACGCTTAAAAACATTCAATGCTTTAGTAGCCCTGAAGGAAATGCCAACGCTGTAGGCGAACATGCACTAGGGTTGTTATTGTCTTTAAGTAAAAACATCCATAGAAGTAGTAACGAAGTTGTGGGTGGGCAATGGTTGAGAGAAGAGAATAGGGGTTTTGAGCTAGAAGGGAAAACGATAGGTACCATAGGTTATGGCTATACAGGTAAGGCTTTCGTGAAAAAATTAAGAGGTTTTGACATGAATGTTTTAGTGTATGATAAATATAAACAAGACTCAACAGAAGATAAAATTCAACACTGTACTGATTTAAGCCGCATTTATCAAGAAGCAGATATAATCAGTTTTCATGTGCCTCTGCAGGAGGATACTTTCCATTATTTTGATCAATCTTTTTTAGAGCAGCTGCAAAAGAAGATTGTCCTTATCAATACTTCACGAGGCACAGTTGTAGATACAGATACATTACTACGAGGCTTAGAGTCAGGAAAGATAATAGCAGCAGGATTAGATGTTTTTGAAGTAGAGCCTATTCATAAAATGAACACTTTAGTAAAAGAGAAATTTTTAAAAATAATTACAAGAGACAATGTGCTTGTTACCCCTCATATTGGCGGCTATTCCTATGAATCGCTCTATAAAATGAGTAAAATATTAGTTGAAAAAATAACTGCAATTAAGTGGTGAAAAAAAATATATGGGTTTTGTTGACAAAATTTTAAGAGACAGTGTCATCTTTTAAGAGGAAATTTTATCTTTACCCTTTCATTAAGTTAATAAAACATTAATAATTGTATGGCAAAGTTGTTACGATGTTTCTTTTTATTGCTGTTTATAGGGGTTTCGGGTGCTGCATGGGCACAAACCGGTGCTATATCCGGTAAGGTGCTAGACGAGACGAAACAGCCTGTAATAGGAGCAATCATTGAGGTGAGCCAAGGTGGAACAGTACGCGGTGGTGCTGCATCTGATGAAGATGGTAACTATGTAATAAAACCACTTAACCCTGGTACTGATTATGAAGTATCCGTAAAATATACCGGCTATCAAGAAATGCGCCTTACCAAAGTGCAAATAACAGCTGACCGTACTACGTATCAGAACTTTAATCTTAAAGTAAATGCTACAGAAAGAGAAGTGGTAAACGTTGTAGAATATAAGGTGCCGTTAATTAAGAAAGATGAGCCGGGAATTTCTCAAACTATTACCGGAGAACAATTCCAAAAAATGGCTACTCGTAATACGAACGATGCCGTATCGCTGTCAGGAGGTACTTATCAAGCAAAAAGCGGTTCTGCAGTAAGCATCGGCGGTGCTCGTTCAAATGGTACTTTATACATAGTAGATGGTGTGCAGGTAAATGGTGCATCTGGTACCAACTTTGCTCCTGGTGCTATTGACCAAATTTCTACAATGGTTTCAGGGCTACCTGCAAAATTTGGTGATGCCTTAGGGGGTGTTGTTAGTATTACTACAAAAGGTTCTTCTCCTACTCACAGAGGTAGCGTGGGTGCTGAACATTCAGTAGATGGTTATAACCACAATCTTTTATTCTTTAATCTTTCAGGTCCATTAGTAAAAAGAAAAGCGGACTCTTTTGGGAATAGAAAGCCCCTTATTGGTTATGCCTTAGCTGCACAATATTTATATGATAGTGATAACGATCCTAACTTTTATAAAAACTACTATGTAAAATCAGATAAGTTAAATGAATTAAGAGAGCGCCCGATTGTATTATCATCTAGCTCAACGGGTATTCCTGATTTGCGATATGCAACTGAATTTATCAATGCCTCTGATTTAGAAACTAGAAAAAGACGAATCAATTCACAAAATCAAAACATAAGAGGCAATGCGAATTTAGATTTTCAAGTTTCTGAAAACGCGAACTTAAGAGTTGGTGGTAACTATTCTTATAGCTCCGGTAGAAACTATAGCAGCTCATTAGCTTTATTTGCTCCTGATGCCATTCCTGTTAGTACTAACTATGTCGGACGTGGTTTTATTAGATATTCTCAAAGACTAGGTAAACCTGCTTCTGCAATGTCAGGAGAGGATACCAAAAAATCGATTATCTCAAATGCTTACTACTCTGTACAGGCTGACTACCAAGTGGACTACAATGAGTCACAAGATAAGAACCATAAAAAGGATCCTTTCTTATATAACTATGTTGGTAAGTTTGACACTAAGTATTCAACATTATATGCACCAATGAT